>WLOY01000083.1 GCA_009699015.1 Actinomycetota bacterium
ACCCGTTTCTCGTCAAGGCCGCCGGACCGCTTCGTCAGGGACGATGACCCGATCTTGACGACGAGCCTAGGAGCCTTCGCGATCGAAGCGCGCGCCGCCGACATCAGACCTCGCCATCAAGCCGAACATCGACACGCACATCCGTTCCGCGCGGGCCTTGATGGGGACCCTCGCCTGCCATGATCGATGGCTGCCAGTCGAAGACGACCGCGTTCTCCTCGCCACCGATCATCACGGTCGCGCCAGGGGTGGCGCCGGCCTTGTAGAGGGCCTCCTCGATACCGAGGCGGGCAAGCCGGTCAGCGAGGTAGCCGACGGCCTCGTCGTTGCTGAAGTCGGTCTGCCGCACCCAGCGCTCCGGGCGCTCGCCGCGGATCCGGTAGCCATCCGCCTCGGTGATGACCTCGAACCCGATGTCGTTGACAGCCCGGGGCGTGATGACAATCCGCGGCTCCTCGTCGGGGATGGCCGCCTTGCGCGCTTCCATGACGAGCCCGGCCATCGCGAATGAGAGCGGTCGCAGCCCCTCGCGGGTGGCAGCGGATATCTCGAAGACCTGGAGCCCGCGCTCCTCGAGGATCGGGCGCACCATGTCGGCCAGCGTCCGGCCGTCGGGAACGTCGATCTTGTTCAACGCGACGAGCCGCGGGCGGTCGAGCAGACCCCCGTAGGCCGCGAGCTCCGCCTCGATGACATCGAGGTCATCGATCGGATCACGGCCCGGCTCCATGGTTGCGCAATCGAGAACGTGGACGAGGACGCTGCAGCGCTCGACATGGCGCAGGAACTCCAGACCGAGCCCCTTGCCCTCGCTCGCTCCCGGGATGAGACCGGGAACATCTGCAACGGTGAACACGGCCTCGCCCGCCGTCACCACACCGAGGTTGGGCACGAGGGTGGTGAAGGGGTAGTCGGCGATCTTGGGCCGCGCCGCGCTCATGGCCGCGACCAGGCTGGACTTGCCGGCGCTCGGGAAGCCGACGAGCGCGACATCGGCCACGCTCTTGAGTTCTAGGACGACGTCGCGATGATCACCGGGCTCGCCGAGGAGCGCGAACCCGGGTGCCTTGCGGCGGGGTGACGCGAGCGCGGCGTTGCCGAGCCCGCCCCGGCCCCCGCGCGCGATGACGAAGCGAGTGCCCGCGCCAACGAGGTCGGCCACGATCTCGCCGTCAGGGGTGAGGACCATCGTGCCGGGCGGCACGCGCAGCACGATGTCGTCGGCCTCGGCGCCATTGCGGTTTCCGCCCTGGCCGGCCTTGCCGTTCGCAGCCTTGCGGTGGGGGCCGTGGTGGAACTCCAGGAGGGTCGTGACGCTGGAGTCGACCGCGAGGGTGACATCGCCACCGCGGCCGCCATTGCCGCCATCGGGGCCGCCGAGCGGCTTGAACTTCTCACGCAGGACGGAGGCGCAGCCGTTGCCGCCGTCACCGGCTTGCACGTGCAGGGTGACGCGGTCGACGAACGTTGCCACCGGATGCTCCCGTTCTCACTCGTTTGGGGCTATTGGCTGGGGCTTTAACTTGGGCTGAAATGCGAGACGAGGCGGACCCAAGCGGGCCCGCCTCGTCCACCAGCCTTGTGGTGCTGACCTATTCGCCAGCGAGGATGTTCACGACCCGGCGCCCGCGGCTCATGCCGAAGTCGACGCGGCCCGCGGCGAGCGCGAACAGGGTGTCATCGCCGCCCCTGCCGACGTTGTCACCGGGATGGAAGTGGGTCCCGCGCTGACGCACGATGATCTCGCCCGCATTCACGAGCTGCCCACCGAAGCGCTTGACGCCTAGGCGCTGGGCGTTGGAGTCGCGGCCGTTGCGGCTGCTTGAGGCACCCTTCTTATGAGCCATCTCAGATCACTTCCCGGTCTTGATGTCGTTGACCTTCACCGTCGTGAGCTCAGAGCGGTAGCCCTGGCGACGGCGGTAGCCGGTCTTGTTCTTGTACTTGAGGATGTCGATCTTCGGGCCACGATGGTGGTCGACGATCTCCGCGGTCACCGACACCTTGGCGAGCACGCTCGCATCGGTCGTGACAACGGCGCCATCAACGAGAAGCAGGGCGGGCAGGGCGATGGAACTGCCCGGCTCCCCGGCAACCCGGTCAAGCACCACTACATCGCCAACGGCGACCTTTTCCTGCCGGCCGCCAGCGCGCACAATCGCGTACACCACGTACTCCTACCTGTCGATTGCTCATTCACGAACGGGCCGGCACGCAGCCTGCAGGACGCGGATGAGGAGACGCCCAACTCGGGCATCCGGGGCTCAGCCTACGGACAGGCGTGGCGCAGGGTCAAACCGACTCCGGTTTGACCCCGTCGGACCGCTCCTCATCAGACCCGGACAAGGCGTCCTGGCCGTCATCTTCGTCTTCGTCGTCGTCTTCGTCGTCGTCGTCTTCGTCGTCTTCGTCGTCTTCGTCGTCTTCGTCGTCTTCTTCGTCGTCTTCGTCGTCGTCGTCGTCTTCGTCTTCGTCTTCGTCGCCTTCGTCATCCTCTGCGTCTTCCTCGGCCACGTCTTCGTCGTCGTCCTCATCTGCCACGTCATCGTCAGTGACATCGACATCGACATCGGCATGGGCATGGGCAAGGTCATCGTCGATAAGCACGTCCTCGACGAGATCCTCGTCCGGAACCTCCTCGTCAACGGCCATGAGCACCTCGGTCGCTGCCAGGGCACGCGCGGCAACATCCGCCGGATCGACCGCGTTCGCCGGGCGCCGGTTGCGGGGAGACTCCACGTGCTCGGAATCCACCGGGTGAAGCGACACCTTGATGCCACGTCCGCCGCACACCTCGCACTGGGTCGAGAAGGACTCGATGAGGCCGGAGCTGATCCGCTTGCGGGTCATCTGAACCAGCCCGAGCGAGGTCACCTCTGCTACCTGGTGCTTGGTACGGTCGCGTCCCAGGCACTCGACGAGGCGCCGGAGCACGAGGTCGCGGTTGCTCTCGAGGACCATGTCGATGAAGTCGACAACGATGATGCCGCCGATATCCCGCAGTCGCAGCTGCCGGACGATCTCCTCGGCCGCCTCGAGGTTGTTGCGGGTGACCGTCTGCTCGAGATTGCCACCTTGGCCAGTGAACTTGCCGGTGTTCACGTCTACCACGGTCATCGCCTCGGTGCGGTCGATGACGAGCGAGCCGCCCGAGGGCAGGTAGACCTTGCGGTCGAGCGCCTTTGCCAGCTGCTCATCGACGCGATGCAGTGCGAAGACGTCGCTGGTGCCGACATGGCGGTGGAGGCGCTCGGCGAGGTCGGGCGCCACCGAGGTCACGTAGTCGCTCACGGTCTGCCATGCGGTGTCGCCCGAGACCACGAGCGAAGCGACGTCCTCGTTGAAGATGTCACGCACCACCTTCGTCGCGAGATCGGGCTCGCCGTACAGCAGGGTCGGCGGCGAGGCAGACTTCACCTTGGCGCTGATGTCGTCCCACTGCGCCTGCAGCCGGGCGATGTCCTGCTCGAGGGCATCCTCGGGCGCCCCCTCTGAGGCCGTCCGGACGATGACGCCTGCATTCTCCGGCATGACCCGCTTGAGGATCCCCTTGAGCCGGGAGCGCTCGGTGTCCGGCAGCTTGCGGCTGATGCCCGTCATCGAACCGTCCGGCACGTAGACGAGGAATCGGCCCGGAAGCGAGACCTGGCTCGTGAGTCGGGCGCCCTTTTGGCCCACCGGGTCCTTCGTCACCTGGACGAGGACGGGGTCACCCGATTTGAGCGCGAACTCGATGCGCTTGGGCTGGCCCTCCATTCCTGCGACATCCCAGTTGACCTCGCCGGCATAGAGCACGGCATTGCGGCCACGGCCGATATCGACGAAGGCGGCCTCCATGCTCGGCAGCACGTTCTGCACACGCCCGAGGTAGACATTGCCGACGAGCGAGCCCGAGGACCCGCGGGTCACATAGTGCTCGACCAGCACGCCGTCCTCGAGCACCGCGATCTGCGTGCGATCGCCGGACTGACGGACGACCATCTCGCGGTTGACCGCCTCGCGACGGGCGAGGAACTCGGCCTCGGTAAGGATCGGGGCCCTGCGGCGCCCAGCCTCACGGCCCTCGCGGCGCCGCTGCTTCTTCGCCTCGAGTCGGGTTGAACCACGCAGGGATCCGACATCGTCGGTGCCCTTCGCAGCCCGGTTGCGGGTCCGCGGCTCTCGGACCTTGACCACCGTGTTCGGCGGGTCGTCAGGCGAGGGCTCAAGGTCATCATTGCCACGACGGCGACGGCGCCTGCGCCTGCGGCCCGCAGCCTCGTCGCCCTCATCGTCGCCCGACTCTGAGTCATCGCCAGATCCCTCGGCAGCCTCGTCGGACTCCTCGTCACCCGACTCGGAGTCCTCACCACGACGTCGGCTGCGGCCACGGCCGCCCCTTCGTCGCCTACGACGCCTGCTCTCGTCATCGCCCTCGTCATCGGAGGCCTCATCGGACCCCTCTGCCGCCTTCTCGGACTGCTCGTCGGAAGACGCGGACTCAGCCTTCGCCGCACCACCCGAACGGCGGCGCGACCTAGCCTGCGGGGCCGGAGGTTCATCGTCACCGTCATCGGATGGCGTACCGGCACCGGACACATCGGGGGCCTGGAAGAGCGGGGCGACGAACGCCGCCGCCACTGCCTTGGCCGGACGCCTGCCGCGGGCTGGCGCCTGCGATTCGGGCACCTCCGCGGCATCGCGGCTTCCGGAGTTCTGGGTTCCAGAGTTCTGGGTTCCAGAGTTCTGGGTTCCAGAGTCGCCGCTTCCAGCATCCGGCTGGCTGCCGGCGGCATCTTCGGCGATCGGGGCAACCGTGCGCCGTGACGGCCTCTTCGCTGTTTTCTTCGCCGGCTTCTCAGCCGCCTCGCCGCCTAGGTCGACGGCCGGGGCACCCTCGGGCTCAACGGCAGCCTGCTTCTTCGCGGCAGACTTGCGGGTCGTCTTCTTCGCCGGCTCCTTCACCTGCTCGGCAGCGGGCGCTGCAACCGGTTCGGGCGCCTTCTCGAAGACCACCTCGGCGGGCGGTCCAGCCGGCCGGCTCGCCGCCCGGCGCCTCGCGCGCGGCGCGACCGCTGAGGGGTCGCTCGAATTGGAATCGGGGCTGGTGTTCATTTCGTCGACCATCAGGTCGACCTCCTTCATCGGCTCAGTCCACCGGACGACCGGGGTGCTGCTGAGCCCTACGGGTGTGCCTGACCGGCGGCCATGCACACAAAGCCTTGGTGTTCTCGCCTCGCGCCGTTAGGCGGAGCGGTCGGGGGCGAAGGGATCGCCCACGGTCGCAGTCACTGGGTTGAGCGGCCCCTGTGCCAGCCGGGTCACCCGAGGGGGCACTGGCGGCACAAGGTCGGCCACTCGCCGCAGTGCGGCAAGAACGTCGTCGGGTCGAACGGACGGTGTGACGTGCCGAACGACTCCGGTGAGTATGGCACAGTCTGCCGCTGCAGACGTCAGCGGCGCGTCCTGCGCGCCGACCGCCTGCATCGACACCACGGCCACCCGGGCATCGAACCGGCGCAGGCCCTGCTTCGTCAGCCGCTCCACCTCGACCTCCGGCGCGGCGAGCAACGCCTCTACGCAGCGGGCGAGCGCATCAAGGCTCACCCCCGGCACCTCGAACTGCCACGAGCTCGCCTCAAGACGCTGGACGAAGTCCGGCGTCCGGGCTTGCACGACCTCGACAACGTCAAGACCAGGTGGCAGCGCCTCGTCGAGGGCTGCGCGCATGCGATCCGGATCGCATTCCACGGTGACGCCGATCTCGACATACTCAGCCTCGCTCGCCACCCCGGTCGGAGCTGAATTCGCGTACGAGATCTTCGGGTGGGGCGAGAATCCGGCGCTGTAGGCCATCGGGACCTGCGCCCGTCGCAGCGCCCGCTCCAAGGCCCGCTGGAAATCGCGATGACTGGAGAACCTCAGCCGCCCGCGCTTGGCGTAATGGATGCGCAGTCGTTGCACGGTAGGCGCGACATCACGCTCCGGCGGCCTGCGGGCCACCCGGACTAGGCCAGCACCGGCGGGCGTGCCGGCATCGCTGGCATGGGAAGGTTCGTGACGCCGGTCGGTCCGACCTGAATCTCGGTCTCCATCTGGTCGCAGACCCCGCAGTCGAAGCAAGGGGTCCAACGGCAGTCCTCGACCGCTACCTCGTCGAGCGATGCCTGCCAGTCCTCCCAGAGCCACTCGGCGTCGAGGCCAGAGTCGAGGTGGTCCCAGGGAAGCACCTCTGCGCGCTCGCGCTCACGGATCGTGAACCAGTCGACGTCGACCGACTCTTCCGCGAACGCCTTCGACGCGGCGAGCATCCAGCGCTCGTAGGAGAAATGCTCGCTCCAGCCGTCGAACCGCGCGCCGTCGCGCCACGCCTGGACGATGACCTTCCCGACCCTACGGTCACCGCGCGACAGGAGCCCCTCGACGATTCCGGGCTTGCCGTCGTGGTACCGAAGGCCGATTGCCTTGCCGTACTGCCGGTCGGCCCTGATGGCGTCGCGGAGCTTGAACAGCCGCGCATCTGTCGACTCATGATCGAGCTGGGCGGCCCACTGGAACGGGGTGTGCGGCTTGGGCACGAAACCGCCGATCGAGACGGTGCACCTGATGTCATTGCGGCCGGTCGCCGAGCGGCCGGCCTTGATCACCTCGCGTGCGAGGGTCGCGATCTGGAGGATGTCGTCATCGGTCTCGGTCGGCAGGCCGCACATGAAGTACAGCTTGACGGAGCGCCAGCCCGCCGCGTAGGCCGTCGTGACCGTCCGGATGAGGTCCTCCTCGTTCACCATCTTGTTGATGACCCTGCGCATTCGCTCACTGCCGCCCTCGGGCGCGAACGTGAGGCCGCTTCTGCGTCCGTTGCGGGAGAGCTCGTTGGCGAGGTCGACATTGAAGGCGTCGACCCGGGTGCTCGGCAGCGACAGCGATGTCTGGGTGTCCTCGTAGCGATCGGCGAGGTTGCGGGCGATATCGGCGATCTCGGAGTGGTCCGCGCTCGAGAGGGACAGCAGCCCGACCTCCTCGTAGCCGGTCTTCTGGAGCCCGGCCTCCACCATCGCGGCGATGCCGGTGATGCTCCGCTCGCGCACCGGCCTGGTGATCATGCCGGCCTGGCAGAACCGGCACCCACGCGTGCAACCCCGGAAGATCTCGACGCTCATGCGCTCGTGCACGGTCTCTGCCAGAGGGACGAGCGGTGCCTTCGGGTACGGCCACGCATCAAGATCCATGAGCGTGTGCTTGCGGACCCGCCAGGGCACGTCCGGCCGATTCGGCGCGACGCGTTGGATGCGTCCGTCCTCGAGATAGGTGACGTCGTAGAACTGCGGCACGTAGATGACGCCGGTCCTGGCGAGCTCGAGCAGCAGGCCCTCGCGTCCGCCGGGGCGACCGCCTTGCTTCCAGGTGCGCACGATGTCGGTGATGAGGAGGACCGCCTCCTCGCCATCGCCGAGGACCGCTGCATCGATGATGTCGGCGATGGGCTCGGGATTGAATGCCGCATGGCCCCCGGCCACGATGATCGGATGGGTCTCGTCGCGGTCGACAGCGAGGAGCGGCAGGCCCGCGAGGTCGATGGCGGTGAGCATGTTCGTGTAGCCGAGCTCGGTCGAGAACGAGAGCCCGAAGACGTCGAAGTCGCCCACCGCACGGTGGCCATCGACGGTGAACTGCGGCACCGAGTGCTCGCGCATGAGAGCCTCGAGGTCCGGCCACACCGCATAGGTGCGCTCCGCAAGGACGTCGTCACGCTCGTTGAGGACCTCGTAGAGGATCTGGACGCCCTGGTTGGGGGCGCCCACCTCGTAGGCATCGGGGTACATGATCGCCCAGCGCACGACGGTCGACTCCCACTCCTTGAGGGTCGCGTTCAGCTCACCGCCGACATACTGAATCGGCTTCGAGACGAGCGGCAGGAGGAGTTCGAGCCGGTCGAAGACCGAGGCGCCTGACTGCGCCGGCAGGGTGCGATTCATTCGCTGAGTCTAACCGCGCTGGCGTTTTCCACCCATCGACGTCTTACCTGGCCCGCCGGACGTCACATGGACGTGCGCCGCCCGTGCAGGCGCACGTTCTCGAGGAGTCCGATGCCGACCCAGCAGGCCATCATCGCCGTCCCCCCGGCCGAGACGAAGGGCAACGGGATTCCGGTGATCGGCATGATGCCCAGGCTCATCCCGACATTCTCGAACATCTGGAACGCGAGCCAGGCAACGACACCGGTCGCGACGAGCCGGCCGTAGAGGTCGTCTGCGCGCAGGGCGATGAGCACGCCCCGCACGAGGATCACGCCGAGCAGGATGAGGAGCACCATGGCACCGATGAACCCGAGCTCCTCCCCCACCACGGTGAAAATGAAGTCGCTCTCGTTGACCGGCACGAAACTGCCCTGCGTCTGGGGTCCCTCGAACAGCCCATAGCCGGTCAAGCCGCCCCCGCCGATGGCGATGCGAGCCTGATTCGCGTTGTACGCGGTCGAACCGGTGTCAGCGTGGGGATTCATGAACGACGTGAGGCGGGCAACCTGATACGACTTCAGCAGGCCAAGCTGAATGGCGAGCATGATCACCGCAATCGCCCCGCCGATGAGCCCGAGGACCCATCTCGTCCGCGCGCCGGACACCGCGATGATCGACAGCGCCACCGAACCGAGGATGAGCACGGTGCCGGTGTCGTTCTGGACAAGGATGATGACGAGGGGCAGCGCCGCGACTGCGATGCTCACAAGCACCTCGCGATCGCGTGGCTCGCTCTCGGAATCCTGCTTCTCCGCTAGGACGCTTGCCATCATGAGGATGACCGCGATCTTCGCGAACTCCGACGGCTGGAGCGTGAAGCCTCCGGGCAGGTCGACCCAGGCCCGAGCACCGGCAACGCTCGTGCCGATCCCCGGCACGAAGGGCAGGATGAGCGTGAACACCGACAGCCCGTAGACGATCGGGGTGTAGGCGAGCAACGACCGGTAGTTGACCTTCGAGACGAGGATTCCGAGGGCTACACCGATCGCGACATTCAGCAGGTGCCGCTTCAGATAGGACTGCGGGTCATTGTCGGAGGCCATGTCCGACCGGCTCGCCGACCAGACGAGCATCGATCCGAAGATCGCGGTCAGGGAGGCAGCGATGAGAAGGACCCAGTCGAGTTCGCGCCAGTAGGCAGCCCCCCGCTGCCGTGACGGGATCTTCGGCCGTGAGGTGACATCGGTCACCGAGAACATGCTCATCCGGTTGCTCCAGCCTCGACTACCCGCATGCCTGAATCCTTGCCCTGGGGTGCGACCGGGGTCCCGTCAGGCCGCACGACCGGCAGGCTCTTGCGCGGCGCACCCCCGATGAGCACGCTATCGGCCGGATTCACCACCTCGCCGGTCACGCCGAAGATCGACTCGAAGATGGCCCGGACGCTCGGTCCGGAGGTCTTCGATCCGGTGCCGCCCTGGGTCACCATCATGACGATCGCATACCTGGGCTTGTCGGCCGGTGCGTACGCGGCGAACCACGAGGTCGAGACCTTGGTGCCCGTCACCTGGGCGGATCCGGTCTTCGAGGCCACCGGGATCTGGCCGAGGGGAAAGCCCTCGAACGGGATCTCGCCTGACCCGTCGGTGGTGACCCCGGGAAGTGAGTCCTGCAGGAACCTGATCGTCGACTTGGGCACGCCAACCTTCGATTTCACCTTCGGCTCAACCTCCTTCACGACCTTGCCGTCCGGGCTCATGATCCCCTTAATGACCTGCGGCTCGTAGACGGTGCCGCCATTCGCGATGGCCGCGTACACCATGGCCAGCTGAAGGGGCGTCACGGCCGTGTCGCCCTGGCCGATGGCCGCATTCAGGGCATCGCCCTCGCGCCAGCGGAAGCCGTCAGCGCAGTTCTCCTTGTCGAGTGCGGTGAAGTAGTCGGCGAGCTTCGGATCGTTCTTCCGGGTCTCGGGGTACCCCTCCACCGCATTGCGGCACCAGACGTCCTTCTTTGCCTCCCAGTTCGCGCCCTTGAACAGGCGGCTGGAGACGCGTCCGGCCGACTCGCCCGGAAGGTCGATCCCGGTCTTGGATCCGAGGCCGAACATCCGGGCCACCTCGGCAATCGGGTCGGGCGAGGCCTTCGTCGAGTCCGGGCCGCCGCCTCGAAGCCAGAACTCGTCGGCGATGCCGTAGAAGACCGTGTTGCACGAGACCTCGAGGGCTCGGGCCAACGTGATCTTGCCGTACGCCGCCGACTCGAAGTTGCGGAAGATCTGCGATCCGAGTTTCACCCGGTTCGGGCACTTGTACTCGCCGTAGAGGTCGAGTCCCTCCTTGCCGGCAGCTGCAGTGCTCACGACCTTGAAGGTCGAGCCCGGGGCGTACAGGCCCTGAATGGCATTTGACGACAGCGAGTCGCTGCTCATGAGAGCCTCGAACTGCTTCTTGGTGACCCCGCCGACCCAGATCGTCGGGTCATACGTCGGGTAGCTCGCCATGGCGAGCACATGCCCGTTGCGGACGTCGATGACGACGGCTGCGCCCGAATCGCCGGGGTAGCCCTGCTCCTGGGCACGCTGCACCGCCTCGACGAGCTGCTTTTCGACGACCGACTGCAGTTTCGCGTCGATCGAGGAGACGAGGTAGCTTCCCGGCACGGCCGGTCGCTCATCAACGGTGCCGGTCACCCGACCACCGGTATCGACCTCAAGGGTCGTCACGGCCGGAGTACCTCGCAGCACGGTGTCGTAGTACGCCTCGAGCCCAGACCGGCCGACGACATCGGTGCGCCGCAACCGGTCGAACGCCTTCGACTTGCCCTGCTCCTCGAGTTGCTGCTCGGTGACCGGGCCGAGGTAGCCGAGGATGTGCGCGGCATTGACGTTGAACGGGGTCGGGTAGATCCGGATCGCATCGAGTCGCGCGATGACCCCGGGGAACTCGGTGCGGTTCTCCATGATCTCCAGTGCGGTGAGGGGCTTGACGTCGCTCGTGATCGGGATCGGCTGGTAGGGAGACCCGTTCCAGCACACGGGCGGGGGCTTCGCGCCCTCCGCTCCGCAGGTCATGAGCCTGTCGCTGATCTGCTCGGCCGGGATCTCCAGCGCCTTTGCCAGCCGCTCGATCACCCGCTTTCCGCCGTCGGCCTCGCGCTCGAGTGTCACCCGGTTGATCGTCACGACCATCGACGTGCGGTTCGAGACGAGCGGCCGGCCCGCCTGGTCGAGGATGAGCCCGCGGACCGCAGGATTCACCACCTCGCGAGCGGTGTTGCTCTGGGCCGCCGCCCGATACGACTCGCCGGACAGCAACTGGAGGTAGAGCAGTCGCGACACGAGGGTGCCGAGGAGCGACAGGACGAGCACCCCGAGGATCATGAGTCGAAGGGTCGACCGCTGGCTCACGCTTCGCTCCCTTCCACCGTCTGCTTCGTCCCGCGCCGTCTGCTTCGTCCCGCGCCGTCTGCTTCGTCCCCCGCCGCGTCCTACTCAACCGCGACCAGGTGACCAGCCGACCAGCCTGCTTCCCTTCACGAGGACGTGGCTCCACCGTACGTTGCCCACGGTACGACGCAGACCATGCCGCACCGGTTCCCGCTGGTTATTGGACCGCCTCCGGGGTGACCTTCGCCACGAGCGCCGAGACGGCCGGCACGACGGCGAGGCCGAGCAGGGCCCCGTACAGGGTCGCTGTGAGGAGCAGAGACGGTGCCTGCTCCCAGTCCACCCGCTCATTACCGAGCACCGAGGTGATCGCAGCGAAGGCGATCACGAAGGCCCCGCAGCTGAGGCCGATGATGCCGATGAGCAGCGGTGGATTGCGGTCGCGCGGGTCGACGGCGGCACCGGACACGAATCCCATGACCATGAAGATGAGGGCGACGACGCCGATCGGCCCGGCCGTCGAAGGCGCGAAGTCGAGCGCCATTCCGGCCCCGAACCCGACAACGGCACCGGTGAGCGGGCCGTAGGCGAAGGCGAGCGCAATCACGGTGACGAGCAGCAAGTCGGGGGTCGCGCCGGGCAGTCCGAGTCGGGCGAGGAAGGACTGCTGGGTCACGAGCGCCAAGAACACGAGGGTCACGCACAGCAGGGTCTGGCGGCCCCACATGTCAGTTGCTCCCGCCGGTCGCTGGCTCCGGGGTAGCGGCCTGCTCGACCTCCTGGCTGGGCGTCGGCGATCCCGATGGCGTGACGGTCGCCGAGGGCGAGGGGGTCGGCGAAGCCGAAGATGATGCCAGCGATGTGGGGCTTGGCAGGACGATGCTCGGCACGGTCGGGGCCGTGGGCGCCCGCGTGGCATCGGGCAGGACGGAGTCGCGCGGGTCCTCGCGCGGCGGACGAATGACGACGCCGACAACGCCGAGGGTCGAGACGTCGGCGAAGGGGCGGATCGTCGCGATTCGGGTCAGCTGTCCGGCGGTCCCTGCCACGCTCACGACCTCACCGATCGGGATCCCGGGCGAATACGGGCGCCCGCCCTTGGAACCGAAGGTGACAAGCGACTGGCCAGGCTCGAGCCCGGCGCCCGGATCGATCATCTGGAACTCGAGGGAGTCCTGCCGCCCGGTGCCCGAGAGGATGCCGATCTCACTTGAGCCGCCTACCCTCGCGCCGACCGAGATCGAGGCGTCGACGAGTAGGACGACGGTCGCGGTGTTCTTCGTCACCGACTGCACGCGGCCGACGAGACCCTGGCCGTTGATGACGCTCATGTCGCGCTGGATGCCATCGGCATTGCCCGCATCGATGGTGATCGTCCACGCGAACTCCTGAGCAGGACCGACCGCGACGACCTCCGCGGGGACGATTCGGTAGCGGCCAACTCCGGAGACCCGGAGCAGGCCATCGAGCTGCTCGGCGCGTGCGCGGTCGGCTGCCGAGCGCTCGACGAGAAGGCGCAGCTCATCGTTCTCCGCTGTGAGTCCTGCGATCCGCTCACGCTGATCCCCCCAGGTACCCCACCAGTCGCGCACCCCGAGGAAGGGGCTGAAGATCACGCCGCCGACCTGCTCACCGCCTCCGACCGCCCCGCTCATGGCGGAGCGGAAGCTCGTGAACGGTCCCTGGCCTCCTCGGAGGTCCAAGATCACGAACGTCAGGGTCGTGATGAACAGGGCCGCGAGCACGAATCGGGTGCGACGCGAAAACATCTGCTCATTCTCCCGACTCGTGCAAAGCGGTGGATCCTCGGCCCATGCTGTTCAGGGCTAGCGGCGAGGCTCCGACACGAGAACCTGCTGAAGCGCATCGAACTCCTCGACGCACTTGCCGGAGCCGAGCACGACGCAGTCGAGCGGCCGATCGGCGATGAGGATCGGCATGCCCGTCTCGTGGCGCAGGCGCTCATCGAGGCCCTTGAGCAGCGCGCCACCACCGGTCAGGACGACGCCTCGGTCCATGATGTCGCCCGAGAGTTCAGGCGGGGTGCGGTCCAAGGTCGCCTTGACGGCATCGACGATCGCGTTTACCGGCTCGTCGATGGCCCGACGGATCTCCTCGGCGGTCACGACGATGGTCCGCGGCAGGCCGGTGACGAGGTCGCGGCCGCGAATCTCGGCGTGCGGCTCGTCCGGCGCCGGGAATGCCGAGCCGATGGCGACCTTGATCTCCTCGGCCGTGCGCTCCCCGAGCATGAGGGAGTACTCCTTCTTCATGTACTGGATGATCGCGTTGTCGAGTTCATCGCCGCCGACACGGACCGAGAGGCTGCAGACGATGCCGCCAAGTGAGATGACGGCGACCTCGGAGGTTCCGCCGCCGATGTCGACGACCATGTTGCCCATCGGCTCGTGCACGGGCAGCCCGGCGCCGATCGCGGCGGCCATTGGCTCCTCGATGATGAAGACCTTGCGTGCGCCAGCGGCGTAACCGGCGTCCTTCACCGCACGCTGCTCGACCCCGGTGATGCCCGAGGGAACGCAGATGATGAGGCGCGGCTTGGCCAGGTGACGACGCTTGTGGACCTTCTGAATGAAGTAGCGGAGCATGCGCTCGGTGGTGTCGAAGTCGGCGATGACGCCGTCCTTGAGCGGACGGATAGCGACGATGTTGCCCGGTGTGCGGCCGATCATCCGCTTGGCTTCCGCACCCACCGCGAGGATTCCGCCAGTGTTGTTATTGATCGCGACGACCGAGGGCTCATTGAGAACAATGCCCCGGCCACGCACATAGACGAGCGTGTTCGCAGTGCCGAGGTCAAGGGCCATGTCGCGACCGACGAACGATGACGAAGCCATAGGGAGGAGGCCTTCCGGGCGGCTGTTGGGATCCCCATCGTACGCCGTCCCAGACCCTGCGCCCGAAATATACCATTTGCACCCCTCGCGGGCGCGCCATCCGCACCGGCGCCATGCGCCCTCGTGCGCGTGGTCTCACGGGGTGTTCAACGGTTCACCGTCTCACCCCACGTTCCCGGCCTGCTGCCGCGCAGGCAGCCACCTCAGCGGCCGACTGCGGGCTCGGTGGCGATGCTCCTCGGTGGCGATGCTCCTCGCTGGCGATGCTCCTCGCTGGCGATGCTCCTTGGTGGCCGGTGCGCCTTGAAGAACGGGTGCCGTACCGACGTCGTCATCGGCCATGAGCACCAAAGCGTTCCCGTCGGACATGATGTGCCCTCTCGAGGACGCCCGCCGGGGCCGGACAGACGTCAGCCACCCCCTTCACCGACTCGCGGACCTCCGCCACGATCTGCCGCTTCCACCTCTGGAAGGCTTTGAAGATCTCGCCTCGACCGTCGCTGACGTTTCGGAACGAGATTGCGGAGGTGACATCGAGGCACTCGATTCCGCGTGCAGTGACGAAGCTGCCCTGGCCAGACACGATCACCGCCTCGCCACCTCCGGCTGCTGCCCTACGCATAATGGCGTGCGAGCCGGACGACGAAGGCAATGTGTGATTCGAGTACGGGCATCCACAAGTCGTAGCATTACCAGCAGCTATTCACGGCCCGTTGCACAAGTCGTTGCATTCCCCAGCAGCTATTCACGGCCCAATGTCAGACCCCTTTTCTAGGGTGGGTTCATGTTCACCGGTGTTGATCCGTTCACCTGCTCGGCGGGTGAACTGCTGGCGGAGCTGGCGTGCCTGGAGCCGGGGCTGTCGGTGATGTCGTTGCTGCGGTCGGTCGCGGTCGATGGGCTGTCGCCTGGGGATGCGGTGACGTACCTGCAGGTGCATGAGCGGTGCCGTTCGTGGTGGGAGTCGCAGCAGGT
>WLOY01000084.1 GCA_009699015.1 Actinomycetota bacterium
GATTCCCACGAGGTGCCACTGCTCGTGAAATTGCTCGCTGCAGGCCAACCGCTCTCCGTCCAGGTGCATCCGAGAGCTGATCTGGCGAGACGGCGATGGCACGACCAGCAGTCAGCGGGCGCACCGCAGATCCTCGCTGACGGCAACGAGAAGACTGAGCTTCTCGTTGCGGTCGAACCGTTCGAGGCCTTCGTCGGATGGCGCCCAGTTGGTGAAGCCGCTGCGGTGCTCTCGCGAATTCCCAGTGCATCGGCAGCCGCCGAACTCCTTGCGGCCGGTGACCGTATCGCTGCTATCCGCACGCTCCTGGCCGCCGAAGGTCTCGCGGAGGCGGTGGCCCTCCTACCGCGAGCGTCGATTGATGCAGGGCTCCCTGCGATTGAGTGCTCCGCTTATGAGACTGTCGCGATCACGTATCCCGGAGACCAGGGCGCCCTCCTCACTGCTCTGCTGGCGCATGTGAGCCTGGATATCGGGTCGGCCATCTACGTTCCCGCCGGAGTGCCGCATAGCTACATTCGTGGACTGGGCTTAGAGGTCATGACCACGTCTGACAATGTTCTGCGGCTCGGTCTGACGCCCAAGCCCATCTTTGCCGACGAAGCGATCGAGGCACTGGACCTTGACACGGCCCCCCAGGTGATCCGCCGCGTCATCGGTGAACCCATCGCACCTCAGGGCGCGCCATTCGAGGCGCTGCTGGGGCGTCGGTTGACCGGAGTACGTGCAGCCGATGAAGCCGATGTCGATGCGAGTCAGGAGCTCGCCGCCCTCGAGATCCTGCGCGAGGGAAGATTCCGACTCTGCCTTGCGATCGAGGGTACAGCGACCGTCACCACGGATGCCGGTTCAGTGGTCCTCAACCCGGGGTCGGCGGCTGTCATGTCGCGCGAGGAATCGGCCGCTAGGGTGAGCGCATCGGGGCTTGTCGCGTTGGTGGCGGACTGCGGAATCACTCAGACTGGGGTCTTACTTCGTGAGCACTGAAGGCGGCATGCGTGCCGTTATGGCGGCGCTGCTTGCCAACATGGGTATCGCAGTCAGCAAGTTCATTGCTTTCGCGTTCACGGGCTCGTCATCGCTACTGACCGAGGCCATTCACTCTGTGGCCGACTCGGGGAATCAGATCCTGCTGCTCATTGGCAACAAGCGTTCGAAGAGGAGCGCGGACGCAACGCACAACTTCGGATACGGCCGACGAAGGTTCATCTACGGATTCATCGTCGCGGTCGTACTGTTTCTTGTCGGCGGGCTGTTCTCCCTGTACGAGGGCCTGCATAAGATCCAGCACCCCGAGGAGGTGCGAGATGCCTGGATCGCCTTCCTCGTGCTGGGCATCGCCATCGTCATGGAGTCGTTCTCCTTTCGTACTGCCCTTCACGAAGCGCGCAAGGCGAAGGGACCCCGCAGTCTTGGACGATTCTTGAAGGACGCGAGACAGCCGGAGCTCCCGGTGATCCTGCTCGAGGATGCCGGTGCCCTCGTCGGCTTGGTGTTCGCCATGTGCGGGGTATCCCTCGCCGTCATGACCGGCAACGGCGTATGGGACGGCATCGGAGCCATGTGCGTCGGCGGACTGCTCGTCATCATCGCCGTGTTTCTTGCCATGGAGATGGCGGCAATGCTTGTCGGCGAGGCGGCCCTCCCAGAGGAGGTGGAGGCCATTCGGGCGGCGCTTGAGTCGAGTGATGGCGTGCTTCGAGTCATACACCTGCGAACTCTCCACGTTGGTCCGGATGAACTTCTCGTCGCGGCAAAGATTTCGGTCGCACACAGCGACACCGGCCTGCAGATTGCGGCGGATATCGATTCTGCGGAGGCGGCGCTTCGGGCGGCCGTCCCGACTGCCCGCTACGTCTTCCTCGAGCCGGACATTGACCGCGGCGCCGAGAGCCTTTCGGATACGGAAGTCGGCGCTGGGTCCTGAGATCGGCTGGACATGTCGCATGTTCTTGCGCTGCACAAGATTGCGCTGCACAAGATTGCGCTGCAAAAGATTGCCAAGTCAGAAGGGCCGGCGCGACCAGGCAGCACGATTGTCGGGAGTAAGACGTGACGGCACGTCACGGCACGTCACGGCACGCCACAGTGCTGAACGGCAGCGACCTCTTATCGCCCTCGACATGCATGCCCCTCGACATGCATGCCCACCGACACGCATGCCCACCGACACGCATGCCCACCGACACGCATGCCCACCGACACGCATGCCCACCGACACGCATGCCCACCGACACGCATGCCCACCGACATGCATGCCCACCGACACGCATGCCCCTCGACATGCACCGCTCCCGACAGGCAGCGGTTTCAGAAGGGAGGGAGATCAGGGTCAAAGTGACGCGAGATCAGGTGGTGCGGTTAAAGGCGGCAGGATCAACGGCTGGAGTAGCTCCGGCGCCTCCCGCGAGTAACTGCGGCCCTGGGGAGACCGCCAAGTGCATGCGCCAGTAGGTTCGCTGACTTCGACGTCCCACCCTCCGTGCGTCTTGAGCTGATGGTGGCGGGTGCAGAGAGCGCCGACATTGCCCGGACTTGTCTCACCTCCATCGCTCCACGCTTGCGCATGATCGATCTGGCACGTAGAGGCTCGTCGTCCACACCCGGGGAAGCGACAAGTCCTGTCGCGAGCGATAACGAATTCGCGGAGTCGCTGCGGTACTGCGTACACCCGGCGGCCGTAGTCGAGCTGGTGGCCGGTGAGCGGATCGGCGATGATCCGGCGCATCGTCGCATCAGCGAGGAGTTCGCGGACGACCTCGGGCGGAATCGGACCCGCGCCGTGCAACTCCGCCGCCCCGTCGCGCAAGGCAAGGAGGGTCGCTAGGTCAATGACGAGGTCCACGTGGGCCCTGATGGAGGTTGCGGCGATGGGGGATGGACTGCCCGCCATGCCCGGCAGGTCGGCTGTGCTCGCCTCCGCTGAGCCATGGTCTTTCGCTGTTTGGGAGGACGCGAACCCCGGGGCCCGCCCGACGCTGGACGCGAGGATGAGTTCTGCCAAGGCCGCGGACCGTCTGACTCCGATGGCCGGGATGCCGATCGACTGGATGCTGGCAGCCGAGACGCCGATCGTGGGTCGCGTTTGCGCCGAATCGCAACGAGGCACCTGAACGATGGAGTTCAACGCGGAAAGGCACGCGTGCGCGTGCTCGGTGGACATCCGGGCGAGGAGCAGGGAGACGCCATCGTGTTCGTCGACGACGAACACATCACGCTGATGAAGCGCTTGTCGCCGACGCCGGGCAGTCCCAACGGGGTCAACGGCGTGCAAGGAGCGAGCAGCGGCTTGGCGAGTGCGTGCGACTGTCGAGCGGACTGCCGTGGGCAGGACCCGCGATTCAAGGGCTTGGCAGTGTTGGTCGAAGAGCTCGCGCTCTGCGTTGTTAGTGGACCATGCGCCCTCGAACCTTTGCGCCGCCGTAACGATGACTTCGACATGCTGGGGAGTGACGGATCCAATGGCGAATGCGCGCTGGGTTTCGACCAGCGGGCCGGCGAGCAGCCGTGCGCTGTCGATGCGGTGCTGCGCGGTGGAAGGGGACCAGCGCATGGCAGCCGCAATCTCCTCCCGAACGGCATCGACGATCGTCACGCTGCCCTGTGCATCGAAGCCCAGCACGTTGTCGTAGAGCACGACGCTGTCGATGTGCCGATCTGTCCCGGCGGCACGGACAAGGGCCGGGACCTGATGTGCTGCCCACCATGACGCGATGCGGTCGTGAATCTGCAGATAGGTGATGGCCCCTGATCCGGTCAGAGAGCCAACGTCGATTGCGGCCAACTGCGCCATTGCGATGGGGCCGACGTCCAGCGAACTGATGGCGTCAAGGTGTTCTTGGGCACTGATGCTCGATTGCATTCGCGTGGTCAGGGAAGCCCAGCCTTGGAGTGCATTGGAGTTGTGCGATTCGACGTCGAGCGTTTCACGGGGGCAGGTGTCATCGGGAGCCACGTCATAGGGCGGTGCGTCATCGATGAGCGCGTCGATGAGCGCGTCGAAGTGAGCGTCGAAATCGGCGTCGAAATCGGCCTCGAACTCGGCGCTTGCGAGCGGGCTCGAGCACACGTACGCCTGCGAGATGGGCGCATCGGGCGTCTCAGTCTTCATGCGGGTGTCGCCGTGGATCTGATCGCAAGTATCGAACACATGTTCGAATATACCTCTCGCGCGGGAGGTGTGCAAGGCCCGCGCGAGCCCGGTGAATGTGCGCATTTGCAGAACCTCTGGCACACTTGGGAGCGCTGCGGACCATCGAAGCCTCGTGACGTCTGCCTACTTCCCGATTCACGTCCCGGAACAGACCTATTCACGAGGAGTTTTACATGACTGTGTTCAAGTCCGATGGCACCCCTGATTTCAAGGTTGCTGACCTAGCGCTGGCCGACTTTGGTCGCGATGAGATCCGCCTTGCCGAGCATGAGATGCCCGGCCTGATGTCGATGCGTGCCGAGTTCGGCACCACCAAGCCGCTTACCGGTGCGCGTATCACCGGTTCGCTTCACATGACTATCCAGACGGCGGTGCTCATCGAGACGCTCGTCGATCTCGGTGCGGATGTCCGCTGGGCGTCCTGCAACATCTTCTCGACCCAGGACCACGCTGCCGCCGCAGTGGTCGTCGGCCGTGATGGCACCGTAGACGCACCGAATGGCGTGCCGGTGTTCGCATGGAAGGGCGAGAGCCTGACCGAGTACTGGTGGTGCACCGAGCAGATCCTCATGTGGCCGGATGGCAAGGGTCCGAACATGATCCTTGACGATGGTGGCGACGCCACGATGCTCGTCCACAAGGGTACGGAGTTCGAGGCTGCCGGTCTCGTGCCGACTGCCGACGAGTCGACCTCCGAGGAGTACGCGGTGGTGCTGGAGACGCTGCGGCGCACGCTCACCGAGGATGCCACTCGATGGACGAACATCGGCGCGGGCATCATGGGCGTCACCGAGGAGACGACGACCGGCGTGCATCGCCTGTACGAGATGATGCGCGAAGGCCGTCTGATGTTCCCGGCGATCAACGTCAATGACTCGGTGACGAAGAGCAAGTTCGACAACAAGTACGGCTGCCGTCACTCGCTCATCGACGGTATCAACCGCGCGACCGATGTCATGATCGGCGGCAAGGTCGCTGTCGTCTGCGGCTTCGGTGATGTCGGCAAGGGCTCCGCGGATTCGCTCAGGGGCCAGGGCGCTCGCGTCATCGTCACTGAAATCGATCCGATCTGTGCGCTGCAGGCGGCGATGGACGGCTACCAGGTGGCACGCCTTGATGACGTCCTGGACATCGCGGACATCTTCATCACGGCGACGGGCTGCTATGACGTCATCACTGCCGAGCAGATGTCGAAGATGAAGCACCAGGCGATTGTCGGCAACATCGGTCACTTCGACAATGAGATCGACATCGCGGGCCTCGCGGCAACCCCGGGGATCGTTCGCAAGACGATCAAGCCGCAGGTTGACGAGTGGACCTTCGCCAATGGCAAGTCGATCATCATGCTGTCAGAAGGACGACTGCTGAACCTTGGCAACGCGACCGGGCATCCCTCCTTCGTGATGTCGGCATCGTTCACCAATCAGGTGCTCGCCCAGATCGAGCTCTTCACCAAGCTCGATCAGTACCCGCTCGGCGTGTACGTGCTGCCGAAGTTCCTCGACGAGAAGGTCGCGCGGCTTCACATCGACGCGCTCGGTGTTCACCTGACCGAACTCGACAAGAAGCAGGCAGAGTACCTGGGCGTTGACGTGGCCGGTCCGTACAAGCCGGAGCTCTACCGCTACTGATCCAACCGCACGCAGATCGTCGAGAGGGCCGCCCCGAATTGGGGTGGCCCTCTGGCATGCCCGGGTGCTGCTCGATCGCTGGACGGGTACTCGGCATGGCAGATGGCCGAACCCGTGTGCGCTCGTCGTACGTTGGTCACGGGTCGGCTGAAGGCGTGCGGGCCTGACGGCGCCGTGGAGCGCGGGCGGGTGGAGAGATCGGAGAGGTTGTGATGGCGACGTACGAGTGTGTTGATGAGATGACGATCGAGGCGACCCCGCCCGAGTGCTTCGAATCCTTGATGGCTGAAGTGGCCGGGCACAGCACCTGGTGGGAGCCGTTCGTAGTCGCTCGACCGAGGGCTCAGTCCCGGGCGGACGATGAGGGTGCGGGCAATTATCTGAAGGCGAAATCGGAGGAGCGACAGGAGACCGCCCTGGAAACTGAGCTGAGGGCTAGCGCTGGTGGGACCACGGATCGATACTGGTCGACGACCCGCAGGTCAATCCAGGTCACCGGGATAGAGACGAACCGCCGTGTCGTCATGAAGGAGGTGGACGGTGACTTTCGCGGGGTTGAGGAGTGGACGTTTGAGCCAATGGACGCAGACCGAACCCTCGTCAGGGTGCATTGGCTGACACAGCCCCACGGTCGGATGCGGCTGAAGTCCCTGCTCGGCGGGGTCGTAGACGACCACTCATTGATTGTTCGTGAGGGCTTTCGGGGCATGGAGCGCCACATCTGGGAGCGACGGAGGATGCACCGGCATGGGTAGCGGAGACAGCGTGACTGACAGACCGTGGCGGTAGCGTCTGGCCATGGAGGCAACAGGACCTGATAACGAGAGGGCAGGTGGCTCGGGAGCTCCCGACCCGAGCGAACGCCATCCGGCCGCAGACTATGTCGGATGCCCGGTCACCGTCTTCGAGGCCCTGTCTCAAGGACGCCACCTGCGGCCACCGCGTTGGGGTCTTGGCGATGTGTTCATCACGCTCGGGCTCACCGTGGTCATCGCACTCGTCGCGTCTGACCTGCTCGAGGCCGCTGGGGCGTCATTGGGGGTCATCGTCATCTTCGGCGGGCTCATCGGCTGGACGAGCCTTGCCGGCTGGCCGATCCTCATCACCAGGCTCAGGGGCAATGGGCCCCGCATTGACCTAGGACTGAGGTTGACATGGCATGAACTCGGCTGGGGAGTGGTGACCGGCGTCATCGCACTCGTGCTGGCAGCGGTCGTGACCCTCATCAGCACCTCCATCTTCGGTGAATTCGACTCCGCTGCAGGTGAGGTGGCCCGCGAGATCCTGACGGAGGACAGCCGCCTGACCCTCATTGGCTTTGGGCTCATGCTCATGGTCGGTGCCCCGATTGCTGAGGAGTTGGCCTTCCGCGGGCTCCTCTTCGCCGGCCTGATGAAGCGAGGCGTGCGGCCGGGGCTGACGGTGGTCATCACGACCTTGGCCTTCGCCCTATTCCACTTCGAGCCCGTCCGACTCGGGGTCCTCATCGCGATTGGCCTCGTCCTTGGTGTGGCCCGAGCTCGCAGTGGTTCCCTCGGAGTGTCGATAGTCGCGCACGCGGTGAATAACGCCCCTGGTGCCATTTTCGTCATGCTCGGGTTCCCAGGGTGACAACATACGGTCATGACCATTCCTGCAGGCATGGCGACACGTGGCCGGGTGCTCGTCGTCGATGACGACCTCGCACTCGCCGAGATGCTCGGAATCGTACTGCGGGGGGAGGGGTTCGAACCGGTGTTCTGCGCTGATGGCGCGACTGCGGTGCAGGCATTTCGTGAGACTCAACCCGATGTGATCCTGCTGGACCTCATGCTTCCGGGCATGGACGGTATCGACGTGTGCCGGGCAATCCGCCTGGAATCGGGTGTTCCGATCGTCATGCTCACCGCGAAGAGCGATACCGTCGACGTCGTCGTCGGCCTGGAATCCGGTGCCGACGACTACATCGTGAAACCGTTCAAGCCCAAGGAGCTCGTCGCAAGGATCCGTGCGCGGATCAGGCGGCACGACGACGCCCCGTCCGGGGCTCTTTCGATAGGCGACGTCGCGATTGATGTGGTGGGTCACACCGTGTCGCGGGCCGGTCGGGGGCTTGCGCTGACGCCCCTAGAGTTCGATCTGCTCGTTTGCCTGGCTCGACGTCCAGGTCAGGTCTTCACCCGGGAGATCCTCCTGCAGGAGGTGTGGGGCTACCGGCATGCAGCCGACACCAGGCTCGTCAACGTGCATGTGCAGCGACTGCGGGCGAAGATCGAACATGACCCGGAGAGGCCCGAAATAGTGCTGACCGTTCGGGGTGTCGGCTACAAGGCCGGCCCGGCCTGAGATCTCATCATTCGATGCGTTGGATGCACCCCATGCATGCTTGGACCGAGTTGCTCGCAGGCCCGAGATGGCTACTGCACCTGTGGCGCCGTTCGCTGCTCCTACGGGTGACCTCGACAACCCTCGTGCTCTCGATGGTCGTGATGATGGTGCTCGGGTTCTCGCTGCTCTCCCGCGTCACCACCGGACTCCTGAGCTCCAAGGACCGTATTGCGGTTGGCGAGGCGGCCGCTGGGCTGGGCGAGGCGCAACGACTGCTCGATGCGGCGGACACCGGCCTTACGACCCCATCCGCATCCAGGCTCGTCGACTCGGTGGTGAGCGCGCTCGCCGGCCGCGCCGGCTCTCCCGGACAGTTCGACGTGCTGCTCCTCTCATCGGGTGATGCCGCCGACGCACCGGAGCGCGGGACGAATCTCGTTGCCGTCTCGAGTGTGCCGGTTGCGCTGAGGGAGGCAGTGGTCTCGTCGCAACGGCAGTCGTGGACGTACTCGGAGATCCGCTTCCTTGACGGCCCGGGGGTGCCCGGATTGGTCGTCGGCGCACCGCTTGTCGTGCCGACAGTGGGCTTGTACGAGCTGTACTACCTGTTTCCGCTCGCACAGGAGCAGGAGACACTTGATCTGGTTCGCGGTGCCGTCATCCTCACGGGCGTTCTGCTCGTCGGCCTGCTTGCCTTCGTCGCATGGTTCGTGACTCGGCAGGTGGTGGCTCCGGTGCGAGCCGCGGCCCAGACGGCGAGCAGATTCTCGGCCGGCTTCCTGTCGGAGCGGGTTCGAGTGAAGGGCGAGGACGACCTCGCGCAGCTGGCCGCCTCGTTCAACGACATGGCCGCCAGCCTGCAACGTCAGATCAAGCAGCTCGAGGGCCTGTCCCGGGTGCAGCAGCGGTTCGTGTCTGACGTCTCGCACGAGCTTCGAACGCCGTTGACGACGATTCGCATGGCCGCCGACGTGATGTTCGAGAATCGTGCCGATTTCGATGCTCCGACCGCTCGGGCAGCGGAGTTGCTGCAGGCCCAGTTGGATCGATTCGAGGCGCTCCTCGTCGATCTCCTGGAGATCTCCCGCTTCGATGCTGGCGCCGCCGTGCTCGAGGCCGAGCATGTCGATGTGCGGGAACTCGTACGCCGGGTCGTTGAGCGCTCGTTGCCGCTTGCCCACCGGTTGGGGACCGACGTCCGGCTGTTGGACGATGCGGGCCCCGCTGGTGAGTGGGGATCGGCGCGAGCGGACGCCATTGACGGTGACGAGGACTCGCGCGGCGTGAGTGCCGGTGCTCAGGCGGGTGCGCCGGTGGAGGCATGGGGCCAGCGTTCCCCGGAATCCGGGAGATCACGAGAGGCCCTGCCTGATGGTGACCTGCTCTATGCCGTGAATGGCGATGCGCGAAGGATTGACCGCATCGTCCGCAATCTCATCGACAATGCGGTGGAGCATGGTGGTGAGCGAGGGGTCGATGTTGAGGTCGGGCAAAACGACAAGGCGGTCGCGGTGACGGTTCGGGACGATGGCGTCGGGTTGCGTCCGGGGGAGTCGTCGCTGGTATTCAACAGGTTCTGGCGTGCTGACCCTGCGCGAGCGCGAACGACAGGCGGAACAGGGCTGGGCCTGTCGATCTCGCTCGAGGACGCACGGCTCCACGGCGGCTGGCTCGAGGCCTGGGGCGAACCGGGACGAGGGGCCTGCTTCCGCCTTACCTTGCCGCGTCAGGTCCGAGGCCCTATCGGGGAGTCACCCCTCCTGCTGAGCGCCGTGGAGCAGAGCGCTCCTCGGGATGCGCAGGCGGACGCACCAGCGGCACGTGCGCTGGGCAGGCCGGGGGGCGCTTCGTCGGGGGAATTGTCTGCGAGGGGGCTTTCGCAGAAGGGTCGATGGGGACTGCCGGAGGGGACCAGCAATGGCGGGACGCCCGACCGTTTCGATCCCGGAAGCTGGTCGTCAGCCGACCCGGTGCGTGATGGCCCCGGGGAGCCAGAATGATGGGTGGCTCACTCGTGGGTCGGCTGGGCCTTGTCGGCGCTGCGGTCCCGCTCATGCTTCTCGTCGGTTGCGGAACCATGTCCTCGTCCATCGTGGCCCAGGTTCCAACCTCGGGACCGATTCAGCAGGGTGACCAGATCTCGACGGACCGCGAGGACCAGTTCATTCGCGTCATTGCTCGGGGCCCGAGCCCCGGGATGATGCCGGCGGACATCGTTCGGGGCTTCCTTGACGCTTCGGCATCATTCGATGGTGATCATGCGGTGGCTCGTCAGTACCTGACCGATCAGGCGAATTTCCTTTGGGACCCGTCCAGCGGGGTCGCGGTGTACGAGGGCGCGGGCGTGGTGTCGGCGTTTGGTGGCAGGGCAACGCTCTCCGCCAGCGAGGCGGGCCGAATTTCGACCATTGGTCACTACGACGTTTCAGCGCCAGGGTCGGAGCTGAGGAGCACGTTCGATCTCGTGAGAGAGGATGACGAATGGCGGATCAGCCGGGCGCCGTCGGGACTCATCCTTTCCCTCGCTGACGTCGATCGCTCATTTCGCTCCCTCTCCGTCTACTTCTTCGATCCAACGTTCAGCACGCTCGTTCCGGACCCGCGGATGGTCCCGGTCCTCGGTCCGGGGCAGGCGACGACACTCGTGAAATACCTCGTCGACGGGCCGAGCGAATGGCTGCTCCCGGCTGTTCGCACCGGGTTTCCCGATGGGGTTGGCCTCGGGATCGAGTCGGTGCCGATCGAGTCGGGTGTTGCGGTGGTTGACCTGACGCCCAATGCGCAGCTAGCCGGCGACAGCGCCCGCCAGGCGCTCTCGCAGCAGCTCATCTGGACGCTGCGTCAGGTGCCGGATGTGGCGGCGGTGAGCATCACGAGCCTCGGCCAGCCGCTGAGCGTCCCCGGAGTCGCATCCCCGCAACCGCGCGATTCGTGGCCGGGGGTGGATCCGGGAGGCGTGCCACCCGGATCGAGCGGCTATGTCGCCAGGTCGTCGTCGGTGGCCCGGATGTTCGCCGGAACCACGCGCCCCGTGCTCGGCGGAGCGGGTGACGGTCAGGTCTCCTTCGTCGACATTGCCGTGTCGAGGGCATCGGACTTCATCGCGGGCATTGATGCCCAGGGCGGCCTGTGGAGGGGACCGCTGGGGCCCGGGCGGCCATTGACCCAGCTCGTCGCCGGGGCGAGCCTGTCCAACCCGGTCTTCGATCGCTCGGGGGTGCTGTGGGTCATCGATGCTGATGAGGGACTGGGTCTCGTCCGACCTGATGGCACGCGGGCGAGCATCAGGGTGACGGGACTGGAGGGGCGGACGATCATCCGCTCGGCGACGCCGTCGAGGGATGGGACGAGGGCTGCGCTCGTCGTCCAGAGCGGACCGCGCACCTCGCTCCTGCTCGGGCGAATCGTTCGATCCGGGCCCGGGGGCGAGATCAGCATCGATGACCCGATCAGGGTTGAGTCGAAGCTGACCGAGGTGATCGATGTCGCGTGGTCGGGCGCCGATTCCATCGCGGTGCTCGGGAGCGTCGAGGCGGGGGCTCTGGAGGTGTTCGACATCGATCTGGCGCGGGGGTCGGTGGCAGCCCTTGGCTCCCCGGAGGCCCCGCTCTCGATTGCTGCGGCGCCGGGCCTGCCGATGCTCGCCGGAGGTGCAGACGGGCAGATATATGAGCTGAATGCCGGGTCGTGGCGCAGCCGTGCGAACGGGACGTCTCCGGCCTATCCGAACTAGGCCTGTGTCCCGTCCACAGGCGTGACCGCATCGCTGGCGGCGGCTCGCCGGATCCCGGCATGCTCGGTCAATGGCGCGACGGGCGGCGACGGGACGCGGGACCGCATGGCGCGGAAGGGCACTGGGGGTTGCACTGCGCCGCCTGCTGGAGGCCCTGTTCGCGGATGTCGCGGATCTCACGCTTTCGAGGGCATGCGTTGCATGCGGTTCGGTGGGATCCCTGCTCTGCTCGACGTGCGAAGCGTCGCTGATCAAGGTTCGCAGGCACGAGGTTCGCAGGCATGAGGTTCGCAGTCACGAGGTCCGGCGACGAGGGGAGGCTCCGGTCGGCCGTCCGGCGAGCATGCCACCGATCATTGTCGCGTCGACGTATGACGGGGCGGCGCAGCGCGCCATCATCGCACACAAGGAGCACGGGGTGCTCGGCCTGACGCCGGTTCTTGGGTCGATGCTCGCCGTGTCGATCGCGGTGCTGGGCGAGGGGCCATTCGTGATCGTTGCCATTCCTCCCCATGCTGATGCCATCAGGCGTCGTGGAATCGACACCCTAGGCGCGATCGCTGATCGGGCGGCGGGCGAGCTGCGAGCGGCGGGGTGGTCTGCGCAGGTGATCCCGGTCCTGAGGCGGCAGGCTGACGGCGGACGCCATGTGGGCAGGTCAGCGCATGAGCGCCGCTCCGCAGTCCACGCAGCATTTGCCGTCGATGAGCGCATGCTCCGGCGCATCACGCAGGGGGTGGCGCTCATCGTCGTTGATGACGTCGTCACGACCGGCGCAACCGTGTGGGAGGCGGTGCACACGCTGCGGGCGTCGGGGCTCGTGGTCGAGGGCATTGCGGCGGTCGCCGGCACCGAGCGCCTCAACCGAGCGTCGTGAGGCCCTCGTGCACTCCTCTGATCACGGCATCGACCCGAGATGTCGCCTGCAGTTTCTCGAGGATCTTTCGCACATGGTTCTTGACGGTGTTCTCGCTGATGCCGAGTGACTGGGAGATGGATCGATTGGATTGACCCGCTGCGAGCTGGTCGAGCACCTCGCGCTCCCGTGGGGTGAGGCTCGGCCCGGTGAACGGGGAACGTCGAGCGGTGACCTCGACGAGATCCGCGGGGAGCAGGTCGCCGATCCAGCCATCGATTCGCTCGCCTCGCTGGACGAGCCCGAACCGCAGGACATCGCGGTGGATCCGGAACCCGACCTTCGTCGCGACGGTGCGTGACGGGTCGTTGCCGACGCCTGCGCACCACCTGATCACCTCGAGGCGCAGGGCCATGAATGCCCAGCCGCAGGCGAGGCGCAGCGCACGGGTCGCCACCTGATTGCCGCGGAGCCAAGGGGCCACGAGGTAGCCGACCTCCGCGCCGCCCACCCCGTCGAGCCGGAGGTCCACGGTGCCGCCCCACCTGGCGCCGCCGTGGGTGACAGCCCAGGTCGGGGCGCCCCACCACTGATCGCCTGCCCCGTGGGCGGAGATCCAGGTGTGCGCGTCCTCAAGGGTGTACGGGGTGGGGATTGTCGTCCAGCGGACGATGTCCTGGTCCTGGCAGGCCTCGGCGATGTCGGGCGCATCGGCCGCGGTCGGGGGCCGCAGGAGGACAACGCCATCACTGAGAATGGGCGGTGTCAAGACCTGCTCCGCGTCGGGCGAGGAGGTGGCCATGCGAGCAGTCTCCCAGCCCGTCTGGAAAAACCGCATGACCCCTCTACGATGGAGTGTTGCGTCGCGCGTCCGTCATAATCGGCAGCCGAATGCTACGAGCCCGAATGCTACGAGCCCGAATGCCCCGAGCCTGAATGCCCCGAACCGAAAGGTCGCCCACTGTGGGACTCCTCGACAAGATCCTCCGCGCCGGAGAAGGCAAGATCCTGCGACGATTGCATGCGATCGCCGAAGCGGTCAATGCCATCGAGGAGGACTTCGCCTCCCTCACTGACGCGGAGCTGAGGGAGCTCACCCAGGAGTACAAGGACCGCTATCAGGCCGGGGAGACCCTCGATGACCTCCTGCCGGAAGCGTTCGCGACCGTTCGCGAGGCGGCGCGGCGAACGCTCGGCCAGCGTCACTATGACGTCCAGATCATGGGTGGGGCAGCCCTCCACATGGGCAACATCGCTGAGATGCGCACGGGTGAGGGCAAGACCCTCGTTGCCACCCTGCCGTCCTATCTCAATGCGCTGTCCGGCAAGGGCGTCCATGTCGTCACGGTCAACGACTACCTTGCCGAGCGCGACTCCGAGTGGATGGGACGCATCCATCGGTTCCTCGGCCTCGAGGTTGGCGTCATCCTCTCGGACATGACTCCTCCGGAGCGTCGCGTCGCCTATGCCGCCGACATCACCTATGGCACGAACAACGAGTTCGGCTTCGACTACCTGCGCGACAACATGGCGTGGTCGCGTGATGAGCTCGTCCAGCGGGGCCACAACTTCGCGGTGGTCGACGAGGTCGACTCGATTCTCATCGACGAGGCGCGCACGCCCCTCATCATCAGCGGCCCGGCCGACCAGGCGACCAGCTGGTATGCGGAGTTTGCCCGGATCGTGAACATGCTCAAGCGCGATGACGATTACGAAGTCGACGAGAAGAAGAAGACGATTGGCGTCCTCGAGTCGACCATTGACAAGGTCGAGGACCAGCTTGGAATCGACAACCTGTACGACACGGTGAACACCCCGCTCGTCGGATTCCTCAACAACGCGATTCGGGCGAAGGAGCTGTTCAAGAAGGACCGCGACTATGTCGTCATCAATGGCGAGGTCCTCATCGTCGATGAGCACACCGGACGAATCCTGTCCGGCCGCCGGTACAACGAGGGCCTTCATCAGTCGATCGAAGCGAAGGAGGGCGTGGAGATCAAGGCGGAGAACCAGACCCTCGCCACCGTCACGCTCCAGAATTTCTTCCGGCTGTACGCGCGGCTCGGCGGCATGACCGGTACTGCCATGACCGAGGCCTCGGAGTTCTCGCAGATCTACAACCTCGGCGTCGTGCCGATCCCCACCAACCGCCCGATGGTCCGTATCGACAACGCCGACCTTGTCTATCGAACCGAGGCAGCGAAGTACGACGCCGTGCTTGCCGACATCGTCGAGCGTCATGAGCACGGGCAACCGATTCTTGTCGGTACCACGAGCGTGGAGAAGTCCGAGCACCTGAGCAAGCTGCTCAAGCAA
>WLOY01000085.1 GCA_009699015.1 Actinomycetota bacterium
GAGCGCGAGAAGGGCATCACGATCCTCGCGAAGAAAACCTCGGTTCACTACACGGGCGATGGCGCCCCCGAGGGCGGCGTGACCTTCAACATCATCGACACCCCCGGGCACGCCGACTTCGGCGGCGAGGTCGAGCGTGGCCTGGAGATGGTCGACGGTGTCGTCCTCCTCGTCGATGCGTCCGAGGGCCCGCTGCCCCAGACGCGCTTCGTGCTCCGCAAGGCCCTCCAGAAGAACCTGCCCGTCGTCCTCGTCATCAACAAGGTGGACCGGCCGGACTCCCGCATCGAGGCGGTCGTCGACGAGACCTACGAGCTCTTCCTCGACCTCGACGCCACGGAGAAGCAGATCGACTTCCCGATCGTCTACACGAGCGCGAAGGCCGGCCGTGCATCGCTCACGCGAACCGCTGATGGCGGAATGCCCGAGGAGGAGAACCTCGAGCCCCTCTTCAAGACCCTCCTCGAGACGGTGCCAGCACCCCAGTACGACCCCGAGAAGCCCCTCCAGGCCCATGTGACGAACCTCGACGCATCGCCCTACCTCGGACGCCTCGCGCTCTGCCGCGTCCACCAGGGCTACATCAAGAAGGGCCAGCAGGTCGCGTGGATGAAGATCGACGGGACTGTCGAGCGCGCGAAAGTCGTCGAACTGCTCATCACAAAGAACCTCACCCGAGTCCCGGCAGAAAGCGCGGGCCCCGGTGACATCATCGCCGTCGCTGGTATCCCCGGGATCACCATCGGCGAGACCCTCGCCGACATCGAAAACCCGGTGGCCCTGCCCGTCATCACCGTCGACGAGCCCTCAATCTCGATGACGATCGGCATCAACACCTCGCCCCTCGCAGGCAAGAGCGGCAAGAAGCTCACCGCGAGCATGGTCAAGCAGCGCCTCGAGCAGGAGCTCGTCGGCAACGTATCGATCCGGATGAACACCACCGAGCGCCCCGACACCTGGGAGATCCAGGGCCGTGGCGAGCTGCAGCTCGCCATCCTCGTCGAGATGATGCGCCGTGAGGACTTCGAGCTGACGGTCGGCAAGCCGCAGGTCGTCACGAAGATCATCGACGGCAAGAAGAATGAGCCCATGGAGCGGCTCTCGGTCGACATCCCCGAGGACTACCTCGGCGTCGTCACCCAGCTCATGGCCCTGCGCAAGGGCCGCATGGAGCAGATGGTCAACCACGGCACCGGTTGGGTCCGAATGGACTACATCGTCCCGGCTCGCGGCCTCATTGGCTTTCGCACCGAGTTCCTCACCGAAACCCGCGGCACCGGCCTGCTCCACCACGTGTTCGACCGCTACGAGCCGTGGCACGGCGAGCTTCGGACCCGTCCGACCGGCTCGCTCGTCGCCGACCGCACCGGTCCCACGACCGGGTTCGCGCTTGCGAACCTGCAGGAACGCGGAACCATGTTCGTGGGTCCGGGGACCGAGGTCTACGAGGGCATGATCGTCGGGGAGAACTCCCGTCAGGATGACATGGACGTCAACCCGACGAAGGAGAAGAAACTCACGAACATGCGCCAGTCTTCGGGCGACATCCTCGTGCCGCTCATCCCGCACAAGCACCTGTCCCTCGAGCAGGCCCTCGAGTTCTGCAGGGAGGACGAGTGCGTCGAGATCACGCCCGCTACCGTCCGCATTCGAAAGGTGATCCTCGCGGGCGCCGAACGGGCCAGGGCGGGGCGCAGGCCCAAGGACTGAAAGGGTGCGGTCTCGGCCGCTTCCTTGACCGGCACTCTGCGTCATTTTGGTCACGGTGACGAGTCATTTCACGGAGCAGACCCACAGGCTGCGGGAGTCGGGTAGCCTCGGGCCGACCCGACCGAGGGTCCGCGATTCGAGTATTCGGGGGTAGGAATGTCGCTCACCGTGGTCGAGGCGCCATCCGGCGCCGGTGACCCCGTTCTTGGTCGAAGCCTGAGGCAGATCGTCTGGGCGCGCGTCCGGCGTGACCGCGTCGCGATGACGTGCCTGGTCATCCTCATCGGGCTCTACCTGGTCGCGATCCTGGCCCCCGCAATCTGCGCGGTCATCGGGGTCGACCCATACTCATTCGACAGTGCGTCAATCAGTGACATGGGAGGCGGGCCGGTCGGCCCGTGGGGCGGCATCAGTCGCGAACACCCGCTCGGCGTCGAGTGGGGCACCGGCCGCGACATTTTCGCCCAACTCCTCTTCGGGCTGCGCATCTCGCTGCTCATCGCGACGAGCGCGACGATCATCACCGTTGTCATCGGCACCGTCATCGGCATCGTGTCGGGCTACTCGGGGGGCAAGACCGATGCAGTCTTCGGACGCATCATGGATCTCACCCTCGCCTTCCCGTTCCTCCTCATCATCCTCGCGCTGTCGGGCGTTCTGACCCAGCGACTCACGTCGCTGGGCGTGCCGGAGGGAAACCCGTCACGCATCACCTACATGATCCTCGTGCTCAGCGTCTTCGGCTGGCCGTACCTCGCGCGCATCGTCAGGGGCCAGGTCTTCAGCCTGCGGGAGCGCGAGTTCGTCGAGGCCGCCGTCGCGATGGGGGCGAGCAAGTCGCGGATCCTGTTCGTCGAGATCCTCCCGAACCTGTGGGCGCCGATCCTCGTGTATGCCACGCTCACGCTGCCCACGTACATCGGCACGGAGGCGGCGCTGTCGTTCCTTGGCATCGGCGTGCTCCCGCCTGACACCTCGTTCGGCGCGATGCTCGCAAGCTCCGTGAGCTATTTCAGTGTCGTGCCGTCGTACCTGTTCATCCCGGGCGTGCTGCTCGTCACCCTCGTCGTGACCTTCAACCTCGTCGGCGACGCCGTCCGTGACGCCCTCGACCCGAGGGCTGGTCGCCGGTGATGACCGATTGGGGATTTGAGAATTCCAGCAGCCGGGGCCACTTGCCCCGGTCCTGCCGGTTGACATCGGGAGCCTCCCGGTGCCGTTGATAGGAGGAAACATGGGGATTGCCAAAACAGGCTCCCGCATCGCCGTGCTCGGTGCAGTCGCTGCACTCGCGCTTGCGGCGTGCGGCGGGTCTTCGAGCAGTAGCAGCAGCAGTGGGGGAGGCGGAGAGCCCCAGACTGGCGGCACCCTCTACTACCTCACGAATGCCGAGCAGTTCGATCAGATCGATCCGCAGCGCATCTACACCGGTGAGGATCTGGCCTTCTTCAATGGCACGATCTACCGCACCCTGACCTCGTACAAGTTCTCGCCGGACGCAGCAGAGGGCACCTCAATCGTGCCTGACCTCGCGACTGATACCGGGACCGCGACAAACGGCGGCAAGACCTGGACCTTCACCATCGTCGATGGCGCAACCTTCCAGGACGGCTCGCCGATCACGTGTGCCGATGTCGCATACGGGGTCTCTCGCACGTTCGCGACCGACGTCATCACGGGTGGTCCGACCTACGCGATCTCCATGCTCGATATCCCGAGCGATGAGGACGGCTCCTCGTCGTACAAGGGCCCGTACGTTGGCACCGGACAGGAGCTCTTCGACAAGGCCGTTACCTGCTCGGCGGACAACAAGACGATCACGTTCAACCTGAACCGTCCCGTCCCCGACTTCAACTACACGACGACCCTCACCGCGTTCGCCCCTGTTCCCAAGGCTGCGGATACCGGCGAGAAGTACGGCGATGCACCTGTCTCGTCCGGGCCCTACATGATTGAGTCGAATCAGAACGGCAAGGGCGGCAAGATGGTCATGGTCCGCAACCCGAATTGGGATCCGGCGAGTGACACCTACCGCAAGGCCTACCCGGACAGCTGGCAGGTTGATTACGGTCTCGACGTCAAGGTCATCGACCAGCGCATGATCGCGAGCTCCGGCAACGACCAGACGGCCCTTGCAAACGGCGTTGAGCCCGAGCAGCTGGCTGTCATCTACAAGAGCCCGACGGAGCCGCAGGCGGAGTACGCAGGCCGTGCAATCAGCGAGCTGGATCCCTACGTTCGCTACTTCGCGATCAACACCAAGAAGGTGCCGAACCTGAAGATCCGTCAGGCAATCGCGGCAGCCCTCGACCGCGAGGCGCTCCGCAAGAACGCGGGCGGCGACTTCTCGGGTGACTACGCCGATGGCGTCATCAAGCCCAACATGGGCGTCGACTACGCGCCGACCGGCATGTGGGACACCCTCCTCGGGCAGAAGATCCCGGACACGGGTGACCCCGAGTACGCGAAGAAGCTCATCGCCGAGTCCGGCGAGCCGGCCCCGTCGCTGACCTTCGACTACCCGCAGTCGCCGACCGCCGACAAGGCTGCGGCAATCGTGGTGGCATCGCTCGGCAAGGCTGGCATCACTGTCACGCCGAACCCGATCGAGCCGGGGCAGTACTACGGCGTCGTCTTCGATCCTGAGAAGGCACACGAGATCATCAACGCGGGTTGGGGCCCTGACTGGCCCAACGCCTCGACGATCATCCCGGAGCTGTTCACCCCCGTGGGCGGCTTCAACCTCTCGCAGTACGACAGCGCCGAGTACACCGCGGCGTCGGATGCAGCGAAGATTGAGCCGGATCGTGCGAAGCAGGCCAAGATGTGGCAGGACCTCAACACGAAGGCCATGGCCGACGTGGCTGCGGTCCCGACCCGTTTCGGTCGCGAGCAGCGCATCACCGGCACGAAGATCGGACCGGTCTACCTGTGGCCGGCATACGGCTCATGGCCCTACGGGGACATGTACGCCGTCAAGTAGAGCACCACGCACTGTGGGGCAGATGGTTCGCCATCTGCCCCACAGAACGCTCGCCCCTCACGGCGTGACCGCATCATCGACAGAGCACCGACGAGCACGAAAGGGGAGTGATCCGAAGGTTGAGTACCTACGTCATCCGGCGCGTGCTCAGCATGATCCTGCTCCTCGTCCTCCTGTCGCTCGTCGTCTTCATCCTGTTCAGCCTTCTCCCGGCCGACCCGGCCCGGCTCACCTGCGGAAAGTCGTGCACCCCTGAGATCATCGAGGCGAACCGTCATCGGCTGGGCCTGGACATGCCGGTTCTCGCCCAGTACTGGGAGTTTGTGAAGGGGATCTTCGTCGGACGCACGTACGCCGCGAACTCCCCTGACCCAGTCCAGTGCAGCGCACCATGCCTGGGGTACTCCTTCAAGCGCGGCGAAGAGGTGTTCGTCCTCATCAAGGACCGCCTGCCGGCAACGATCTGGCTCGCCTTCGGAGCATTTGTCCTGTGGCTCGCCGCAGGTATTTCGCTCGGCATCTACTCAGCCCTGCGGCGGGGTCGCTGGCAGGACCGCAGTGTCATGGGCGTCGCGCTCGTCGGCTACTCGCTCCCGTCGTTCTTCATTGGCCTCGTCGCCATTTTCTTCATCATCATCCGATGGCAGTTGCTGCCGTTCCCGTCCTACATCTCGCCCCTCGAGAACCCCGTGCAGTTCCTCCAGACGATGATCCTTCCGTGGATCATCCTCGCGACCCTGTACGCGGCGTTCTACATGCGCCTCACGCGCAACCAGATGCTCGAGGTCCTCGGCGATGACTACATTCGAACGGCGCGAGCCAAGGGCCTGCCTGAGCGCGTCGTCATTCGCAAGCACGCGCTTCGTGCTGGGCTCACTCCCATCGTTACTGCCGCAGGGCTCGATCTCGCCGGCCTGCTCGGGGGCGCCATCATCACCGAGAGCATCTTCAGCCTCCCCGGCATCGGCAGCCTGGCCGTCAACTCGGTGAATGATGCAGACCTTCCGCTTATCGTTGGCATCACCCTCGTCGCGGCAACCTTCATCATCTTCGCGAACCTGATCGTCGACCTGCTCTACGCCGTGATCGACCCGCGCGTGAGGCTCTCATGACGAGTGCATCCGCGCCCTTCCTGTCGGTGCAGGACCTCTCGGTCACCTTCCCGACCGAAGATGGCCGCGTGCAGGCGGTCGATGGCGTCTCGTTCTCGGTCGAACGCGGCAAGACCCTCGCTGTGGTTGGGGAGTCTGGCTCAGGCAAGAGCGTGACGGCCCAGGCGATCATGGGCCTCCTTGACCGGCGGCTGAGCTCGGTCACCGGCCACGCCTGGCTCGAGGGCCGCGACCTCGTGGCCATGGACGACGACGAGGTGCGCCGTGAGCGCGGCAGCCGAATGGCGATGATCTTCCAGGACCCGATGTCGAGCCTGCACCCGTTCTACCGGATCGGGGCGCAACTGTCCGAGGCCGTCCTGGTCCACCAGAAGGTGAGCAAGCAGGCGGCCCGCGAGCAGGCTCTCGAAATGCTCAACAGGGTCGGGATCCCGGACCCGAGAACCCGGATCGACAACTACCCGCACCAACTCTCGGGCGGCATGCGGCAGCGAGTGATGATCGCCATGGCGCTCATCAACTCGCCGGCGCTCCTCATCGCCGACGAGCCGACCACTGCCCTTGATGTCACGGTCCAGGCGCAGATCCTCGAATTGATCGGGAACCTGCAGCAGGAGTACGACACCGCGGTCATCATGATCACCCATGATCTGGGGATCGTCGCCGACATCGCCGACGATGTCGCGGTCATGTACGGAGGGCGCATCGTCGAGTCGGGGTCCGTCGATGACATCTTCTACCGACCGCAGATGCCGTACACGCTGGGCCTGCTGGCGTCCGTGCCCCGCCTCGATCAGGTCCGCGCCGAGCGACTCGACCCGATCCCCGGGAATCCCCCGTCGCCCATCTCATTGCCGCCCGGCTGTGTCTTCCAGCCACGTTGCGCCTACAGCGACCGCGTCGCCGACCACGCGTGCGAGGGAGTTCGTCCCGAGCTCGTCGATATCGGCGGGGGGCATGCGGTGCGCTGCCATCTTGACGGTGGCCAGCGCCTGGCGATAGCCACGGACGTCCTTGACGCACTCGCGGGGAGCGGAGCATGACCGACATCCCGGCAACGGACGACGCGGTCCTTCGGGTCACCGACCTGCGCACGCATTTCCCCGTTCGCTCCCGCGGAGTCTTTCCGAAGACGATCGGACAGGTGAAGGCGGTCGATGGCGTGAGCCTGTCGGTGGCCCCCGGCGAGACCCTCGGACTGGTCGGAGAGAGCGGCTGCGGCAAGTCGACGACCGGCCGGACAGTGCTTCGGCTCATCGCCCCGACGAGCGGCACGATTGAACTCGACGGAACCGACATCACGCGCATGTCAGCCAAGCAACTCGTTCCCCTGCGCCGCAAGGCCCAGATGATCTTCCAGGACCCGTACAACGCCCTCAATCCCCGCCACACCGTCGGCACCATCATCGGGGCGCCGTTCGAAGTGCAGTCGGTGTCACCACCCGGCGGGGTGCGGGCTGCCGTTCAGGACCTCATGGCGCGGGTGGGCCTGAACCCCGAGCATTACAACCGCTACCCGAGCGAGTTCTCCGGGGGCCAGCGTCAGCGGATCGGCATTGCCCGCGCAGTTGCACTCCGGCCGAAGATCATCGTCTGCGACGAGCCCGTCTCCGCACTCGATGTCTCGATCCAGGCCCAGATCATGAACCTGCTCAAGGATCTCCAGGACGACTTCGGAGTCGCCTACCTGTTCGTGGCGCACGACCTGTCCGTCGTGCGGCAGATCTCGCACCGGGTCGCCGTCATGTACCTCGGGCACATCGTCGAGCTCGCCCCTCGCGATAGCCTTTACTCCAAGCCGCTGCACCCCTACACCCACGCCCTGCTCTCCGCGGTTCCGCTGCCCGACCCACGCGCGCAGGCCAATCGTGAGCAGATCAGGCTCAGCGGCGACCTGCCGAGCCCGATCAACCCGCCGAGCGGCTGCGTGTTCCATACCCGCTGCTTCCGCGCCGAGGATCGATGCAAGGCGGAGGTTCCTGAACTGCGGGAACTCCTCCCCGGTCATACCGTCGCCTGCCACTTCCCGATGTTCGACCTCGAGGTGGGCACCGTCATCCGCGGGCCTCAGGGCGAGGTGTCCGAGCTCGATGCCCCGGAGGTTCGGCCCCCGAGCGAGGTCATCGCCGATGTCGTCGAATCCGGTGGGCTCGCCCGAGCCACGGGAGTCGACTACGTCACCGGACCTGACGCGACCCCTCCGGACTAGCGATCCGGCACACTGAGTGCCATGCCCCGTCGGTTTGCCCTCCTGCTCCTCGCGAGCCTGATGGGCGCGGCCGGATGCTCGGTGGGCGCCACAACCACAGAACCGTCGGGCACTTCCGTCCCGGGATTCGATCGTGCCATCGACCATGTGGTGAGGCCGGGGGGCCCAGATGGTGGGGTGCTGCGCCTTGTCTCGACCCGAGGCTGCGGCGCATGGCTACCGGAGCAGGCGATAGGCCCGTGGTGCGTGAACATGCAACGCCTCGTGACCCGGCAGCTCATGACCTACGGGGCAGATGCCGGTCGCAGGGGCGCGGTCGTCGTCCCGGACCTCGCTGCAAGCCGGGGGACGCCGAACGCCGACGGCACGAGATGGACCTACGAACTGAAGTCGGGGCTGCGCTGGGAGGACGGCGATCCGATCACGGTCGATCAGGTCGCCGACGGGATCCGCGAACTCGATCTCGATCGTCGCGACGTCACGGTTCTCGACATCGCCGTCGAGTCGGCGGCGTCACTCTCGGTGACCCTGCGCGAACCCTGTACCGACTTCGATGCGCTGCTTGCCCTGCCGGCTTCGGCGCCGCGGCGCGAAGGCGCTGCCCTCGTGGCATCCGGGCCGTTCCGCATCGCCTCGAGCGGGCCGACAACCGTGTTCGAGCGGAATCCGCAGTGGGATGCGGCGACCGACGAGGTGCGCCGGCCAAAGGTCGATCGGGTGGAGTTCACGGTCGTGCCGAGCGACGCCGGGATCGCGGCCGAAATCGGCTCCGGTCGGGCGGACCTCGCTGTCCAGGGCCGAATGGAGCCGAGCCTGGCCCGGAGGATCATCGACGACCCATCGTTCGCGGCTGCGTCCGATAACCCGGGTAGCGGTCGCATTGCGATGCTGGCGCTCCCGGCGAACTCGAGTGCCGCCCTGCTGGAGGTCGACTGCCGGCGGGCGGTCTACTCGGCGGTGGACCGACTCGGCGTGGTCGCCGCGCTCGGCGGTGACGTCACGCCCGTCGGGCTCGCGGCCAAGCCGGCAACCTCGCTCTCACCTCCCACCATCCCGTCCTACGACGCGTCCTATCAGCCATTCGCCGTAGGTGACGGCAGTGGCAACCTCGATGCGGCCCGGGCCTCGCTCGAGCGCTGTGGGCATGCATCGGGCTTTTCGCTGCGGTTCGCATTCGCTGACACTGCCGCGAACGCCGAGATCGCCGCGTCGATCGGCTTGGCGCTCGCGCGGGTGGGGATCGTCGTGGATGGAGTCCCGATCGATCCGGCCGACTATGCGCTGCTCACCGTCTCGCCGGCCGCAATGAAGGCAGCGCGAATCGATATGGCGCTGCTCGTGGAGTCGCCCGCGATGTCGGGCACTTGGGGGTTCTGGAATCCGCTCGTGAGCGGGAAGCTCGTCGGGTCCGGGATAAGTACGAATGTGGCGCAGGTGCGCATTCCGAGCGTTGACATCCTGCTGCGGTCGCCAGAGATCACCTCGCAGAGCCCCGGGATCCAGGAGAGTGTCGGCCGGATGATCGACAGGTTCGTGCTCGATGACTGCTCCTACATTCCGCTCGCGACCGTCCAGACGCTCCTGCATCGTCCGGCGACCCTCACGAATGTCACGACGAATGGCGGCCTCGGCAACGAATACGACCTCGTCCAAATCGGCAAGGAAACCACCCCACCCCCCACGTCGTTTCGTCCAGAATCCGGCTGAGCTGACCAGATAAATGGTCAGTTGGCAGGCAAAGTGGTCATGTCATCCGTTGATCCTTGCGGTTACAGATTCGGGTTCTCCGCACTCACGCGCCTAACCCCTGAGCGCATCCCTAGCCCGCACACGGCACGCAACGAACAAGCCAGCAGCGAGCCACCGCGCGCTGCCCGACACCGTCGAGGTCGCGGGCACGGAAGGGCAGGTTCACCCGCGGAGATCGACGGAACGACAGGAGGAGCCCGCAGGACGAGATGACCAGAACCGTGGTCAAGTGACCAATTCTCCGGTCAGCTCAGCCGGATTCTGGACGAAACGACTGGCGGGTGGGGCGTTAGCCGAGGTGCGTGCGGAAGAAGTCGATCTCCAGCCGTAGCAGGTTCTCAGCGACGACCTCCTGCGGCGTCATGTGCGTGACCCCGCTCAGCGGCACCACGGAGTGGCTGCGCCCGGCGGCCAGCAGTGCGCTGGAGAGCAGGAGCGTATGCGCGGCGAGGACGTTGTCGTCGGCGAGGCCGTGGATGAGGAGAAGCGGCCGGGTGAGCTGGCCGGCCCGCTCGATGAGCGAGGTGCGCGCATACGCCTCGGGTGAGGTCTCGGGGTGGCCTAGGTAGCGCTCGGTGTAGGCGGTGTCGTACAGCGCCCAATCGGTGACGGGCGCCCCGGCGACGGCAGCGTGGAAGACATCCGGACGGTCGAGCACGGCGAGCGCCGCGAGGTAGCCGCCGAAGGACCATCCGCGGATCCCCACCCGAGACAGGTCCAGATCGGGCTGCCCTGCCGCGAGCGCTTGCAGCGCATCCACCTGATCCTCGAGCACGCGCGACGCGAGATCGCCGAGGATGGCTCGATCCCATGCCGGGCCTCGCCCAGGGGTGCCGCGGCCATCTGCCACGACGACCGCGAACCCCTGGTCGGCGAACCACTGATCGGTCGCGTACGCGCCGGCGGAGCGGACGACCCGCTGCGCATGCGGACCGCCGTAGGGCGAGACGATGACCGGCAGCGGCCCACTGCCGCGCACATGATCGGATGGCCAAAGGACGCAAGTGCGCAACTCGAGGTTCGCCACCGTCGAGTAGTTCGGCGCGACGCGGATGAGCGGGCGCTCGGCCAAGGACTTGACCGGGATGCGCCGGTCTCCGTCGACGATCGTGAAGGTCGTGCCTGCCTGCGAAGGATCCGTCACGATGTCGACCCGGAGACGGTCGCCCGCGACCGCCGCGGCCCAGCAGTCAGGGGGAGTCAGCTCGACGGCCTCTCCGCTCGTGAGGTCGATGCGAAACACGCCCTGCGACTCGGGCGCCGACGATGCCGTGACGAGGCAGGAGTCGAGGTCCGCGCGCAGGAGATCCCTGACCTGCAGCCCGGGTGGCGACACGGGAGTTCCCGCTCGGGTGAGTCGGTAGGTGTCGGTCGCGACGTCGTTGACGATGTCGACGAGGACGCCGGACGAGTCGACCGTGGGCACCCCGCCCGCGACATCGACCCACGCATCGTCCGTCCGGGTGGCAAGAATCTCGAGGGCTCCGCGCTCGGGATCGACGCGCCCGATCTGAGCCGTCCGCTGATCGCGTGACAGCAGCATGACGACGCCATCGTGGACCGACGCGAGATACGGGAACCGCTCGGCGTCCCAATCGATGCGAGTTCGCGTGCCGTCAAGGGCCACGAACCACAGGCTCACGATCGCATTGGCGGTCCCGGCAGCCGGATAGCGATGGGGCACCGGCTCGATCTCCGGACGCGCCGGGTCGCCGATCCAACGGACAGCGACGCAGCTGTTGTCGTACTGCTCGACGAGGAGCCCGCCTGCGAGCCACCAGTGCCCGCGGAACCGATCGAGTTCCTCTGCGGCGATGAAGTCGGCGAGCCCCCACGCCTCATCCGGGTGGGCCGGCTCGCAGAGCGCGATCGACGCCTCGTCGCCGAGGCGGACCACGAAAAGGCCATTGCCGCTCACGAAGGCGACATGCGTGCCATCAGGGCTCATCCTGGGGTCGATCACCGGCCCGGGTGCGGGTAGTTCGATCGTGACGCCGGATGGAATGTCAACGACGTACGGCACGCCCGAGAGAACGAAGGTAGCGATCTTGCCAGCCTCGTCGAGGCTGAAGGCGGTGATGCCGGAGGTCACCTCGCGCATGCGCTCGCGCCGAGCCCGCTCCTCGGGCGGCAGGTCGCCGCCGGCGAGGAGGTCAGACGAGGAGACGAGCAGCCGCTCCGCTTCGTCCGAGACATTGACGCACCACAGGTCGCCGGCCGATTCCTGGCCGCTGCCGCTGCGAATGAAGAACACGCTGTCGCCGGCGATGGCGAACCCTCGCGGCCTGCCGAGCTGGAATCCGCGAGTCCGGGCCTTCTGGCGGGGGAACGTATCGGTGCTCGACATGGACAGCATCGTGCCGCATCCGGGGCGACACGGTAGCGTCGGAGGGTGAATCGACGACTCCTTTTCGTGCACGCACACCCGGACGACGAAACAATCGGCACCGGGGCGACCATGGCCAAGTACGTGAGCGAGGGCGCGCAGGTCACGCTCGTGACCTGCACCCTCGGCGAGGAGGGCGAGGTGCTCCTCGAGGAGTTCGCCCATCTCGCGGCGGACAAGCAGGACGCCCTGGGCGACCACCGGCAGACCGAGCTCGCGAATGCGATGAGCGCCCTAGGCGTGACTGACTGGCGCCTCCTCGGCGGGGCCGGGAGGTTCCGCGACTCGGGCATGATCGGGACCCCGAGCAACGACAACGACGCCTGCTTCTGGCGGGCCGACCTGCTCGAGGCGGCGCTGCCGCTCGTCGAGATCATTCGAGAGGTCCGCCCGCAGGTCGTCGTCACCTACGACGATTTCGGGGGCTACGGGCACCCCGACCACATCCAGGTGCACCGGGTCACGATCTATGCACTCGCGCTGGCCGCCTCCCAGACATTCCGGGCCGACCTCGGCACCCCGTGGGCTCCGAGCAAGGTGTACTGGACCGCATTCCCCAAGAGCGTCATGCGGGCCGGGATCGAGGCGATGAAGGAGCACGACGCCTCGAACGAGTTCGCGTCGATGGATCCGGACGATATCCCCTTCGCGTGCGACGACGAACTCGTCACGGCCGCAATCGACGGGAGCGCGCACCTGCCGGCGAAGATGGCCGCGCTACGGGCCCACGGAACCCAGGTGAGCGTCGATGGCGGCTTCTTCGCGCTCGCCGACAATCTGGGGGCGGAGGCCTTCGGTACTGAGTACTACCGGCTCGCCTCCGGTGTGAGCGGCGCCCCGCAAGGGCAGCGCGAGCCTGACCTCTTCGCGGGCATCAGCGAGTGACACGGCGCGCACCGGGGCCGCTGGCCACCCTGCGCATCATCGGGCTGTCGGCGGTCGGCCTAGCCGTTGGGATCGTCGGCTCCTTCGTGCAGGCGACCCGGGCCATCGTGCCCCTGCCGTCGGGGCAGGTCGTCGTCCCGTGGGGCATGATCCTCGTTCTCGTGACGGTCGTCCTCGTCATCCGCGGGGCCGCCTGGCTGATCGGCTCGCGGGCCGGGGGCTGGGCGGTGTTCGCGGGCTGGCTCGTTGCCACGGTTGTCATGGCGGCGGAGTCGCCCTCGGGGGACCTTGCCATTTCCGGGGGCGGACGTCAGATGACCTACCTGCTCGGCGGGGTGATCCTCGGTGCCGCGGCGGCCACCTTCCCCGTCCTGGGACGTTCGTCGCATACCATCGACGGAGTAGGTCCCCTATCCAACGAGCCCCCGCACTGAAGGAGTCCCCCTCTTGGCCGAGCATCGCCGCCTCACGGCGCTGCCTGATGTCGGAAACAGGGCAAAGCTCGTCGTTGGTGGGGCACTCGCCCTGCTCGTGGTCATCTACATCGCCCTCATCGTGCTCTCCGGAGGGGGCGTCCGGCAGGGCTCGGTCGTGAGCGGGGTCACGATCGGCGGGCTCAGCTCAGCCGAGGCCGTCGCCTCACTCGACGCGACCCTGGGGAAGGCCTCCCGCAAGCCGTTCAAGCTCGAGGCGGCCGGCAAGGAGTTCGTCGTGAAGCCCCGGGACGCCGGTCTCGCGTTCGACGCGCAGGCAACGGTGGAGAGCGCCTCCGGGCGATCGTGGAATCCATTCACCCTTGCCGCGGATCTCCTGGGCCAGCGCGAGGTGGAGCCGGTCGTCGTCGTGGATGAGCCGGCGCTGACGAGCCAGCTCGCCGGAATATCGCTCGCCATCGACCGCCCCGCAATTGAGCCCTCCATCACGATCGAGAGGCAGGAGGCGAAGCTCAAGCCGGGAAAGAACGGACGGGCCCTCGACGTCGAGGCGACGTCAGCGCAGCTGATCGAGGCGCTTCTCGAGCCGAGGGAGCCAATCGCGGCGCCGATCGCGAAGGTGTTGCCATTGATCTCCGGGGAGTCCGCGGATGAGTCGATGGCCCTGGCTCGAACGGCCATGGACAATCCCATCATCGTGAATGCTGGCGCTGCATCGGCCAAGCTGCGTCCGAAGGCGATCTCGCGTGCGCTGAGTTTCACAGCCGCCGGTGGTCAATTGGAGCCGCGAATCGACGGTGAGGTGCTCCAACGGGCCCTTGACGGCAAGCTCAAGGGAGCCGAGGTTCCTGGTCGCGATGCCTCGTTCAAGATCGTCGGGGGCAAGCCGGTCGTGGTGCCGTCAATCGTCGGGAAGGGAGTCTCTGACGTCGAGCTCGCGACTGCCGTCGTCGGTGTCCTCGGGGACGATTCGCCGGCGCGAAATGTCACTGTCTCAATGGCGATTCGAGAGCCTGCCGTCACGACCGAGCAGGCTCGTGCGCTTGGGGTTACCGAGAGGCTGTCGACCTTCACGCAGAAGTTCCCCTACGCGGCGTACCGAGTGCAGAACATCGGTCAGGCCGCGCGCAATGTGAATGGCACGCTCCTCCTGCCCGGCCAGACCTTCTCGATGAACGATGCCATGAAGGAGCGGACCGA
>WLOY01000086.1 GCA_009699015.1 Actinomycetota bacterium
CACCCACCGTGGTGTGAGTATCGCCAAGGTGGTGGGCACACCCATCGATAGGTCTTTAGTCCCTGGCCTCGGGACCCGTGCCACTCGCTACTCAATCATCGTGGCTCATCAGCGGCGCTCCCCAGGTGAGCTGCTCGCCATCGCTAAGCTCGCGGACCCTGGTGGAGCGCACATCGTCCTAGCCAACTGGCTGATGACCCCCGAAGACAGGCGTATGGCCCTCAAGCAGTCACGGGAAACCAAAGTTACAGCGCTGGTTATCGATGCTGCGGCTTGCGGATACGTCGCGGCCCGCGCTCCGAGGTCCTTCGCGACCTTGCAGGAAATCAGCCTGCCGTACGCGGTGTTTTCTCACTACTCGCCGAACGTCGCCGGTGACGTACCGGATGAGGTGTTCGTAGGCCGGTCTGAGCAGATCGCAGAAATCGCGTCTCCGACAGGAAGCCTGTACGTGTACGGGGGCCGGCAGCTCGGCAAGTCTGCAGTTCTGCGCAAGGTGCAGCGGGACTTCGACAACGGCCAAGACCGCATCGCCATCTACGTGGACCTGAAGGCCACCGGAGTTGGCGAATACATGGAGCCCGAGCACCTGTGGTCGGTCTTGCTCGACGAACTGCGATCCCGGAATGTGATGCCCAACAGCGCCAAGACCGCGAAGCCGGAGAACGTAGTTCGGGCCGTGCGCGATTGGCTGAACGAGGAGCCCGCCAGAAGAATGCTGCTGCTCCTCGACGAGGCGGACGCATTTCTGGAGGGAGAGAATGCCGAGCGGCACATTAAGGGGCGCACCGTCAGGTTCCCCAACATCCTGCCTTTGAAGGATCTGATGGACTCCAGCAACCGCAGGTTCAAGGTGGTCTTCGCCGGCTTGCACCAAGTCCAACGGTTCTCCAGCATCAGCAATACCCCGCTAGCCCATGGAGGTCGCGACATCGCCATCGGGCCGCTCGAGCAAGGCGCTGCGCTGAGGCTCGTCGAGGATCCCCTACGCCACCTCGGCTACCGCCTAGAGAGCCCAGAACTGGCATGGCGACTCCTTGCCACTACCAACTACCAGCCTGGCCTCGTGCAGATCGTGTGTGACCAGCTCATCAAGGACCTGCACCGGGCGCCACTCGCCGCGGAGGCTCCTCCCGTGGTCGTCCGGGCGGGCGATGTCCAAGCAGTCCTTGAGAACAGGGGTGTTCGAGACCAAATCGCGACCCGATTCCGACTCACTATTTCCCTTGAAGACCGGTACAAGGTGATTGCTCTGGTCCTTGCGCACCACTCGCTCGTTGATGACTTCACCCGCGACTACAGCCAGGAGTTCCTCGTCGGCGAGTGCGCATCGTTCTGGCCCGAGGGGTTCTCAAGCATGGACTCCCGAACCTTTGTGCGGTATCTGGAGGAGATGGAGGGCCTTGGCGTGCTCCTCACCCGGGACGGGAGAACGAAGATTCGCTCCGTGAATGTCATTCGCATGCTCGGAACGCCTGAGGCGATCGAGAACGAGTTGATGGAGGGCAATTTCGCACTCCCGCAGCAGTACAACCCTCGATTCACCCGCCGGCACCTGGCAGGCCTCACGCCAGAGAGCCACAGCCCGCTGACGGAGGATCAGCTGGCCACGCTGCTGCCCATGAATCCGCCACCTGAGGGGCAGGTGTCCATCGTTGTCGGATGTGATTTGACCAACATCGAACGCGTGGTGCCCGCGCTGCACGCCGTCGCCCACGAGCGCGCGATCGAAATTCGCACGGTCGCCGCCGACGGCGTTGACGCCGCTCTCTCTGACCGCCAACGGTCGCCGCTAATCGTCGATGCCGTCACCTTGGAGGACAGCGACTACTTCAATGACATCACCAAACGCCTGCTGAGGCAGGCACAGGCAGTCAACCAGCGCAGCATCGTTGTCGTGGGAGCATCACTCGCCTCTTCCGTTTCCGAAATGAACCTGCCCGGCATTCCCCGGCTCCGCGTTGAGCCACTGGGCCTGTGGACCAGCGAGTCTCTTCGCTCGTGGGTCGAGTTGCCATTCGAGAGTAAGGCTGACCGCGCTCGCGTCATCGATGTCACGGGAGGGTGGCCATCTTTGGTAGAACCTCTGATCGCGGAGATGCGCAAGGGAGAGTCGCTGACCAGTGCGATCAACAACCTCGAAGCAGCGCTTGTCGCCCCTACCAAGGAGAAATCCCTACTGAGCAGAGTCTTGCTCGTCCAGGAGCCAGCCGGGAGGGTCCTGCGAACGTGGGCAACTTGGGTCGATGTCGGGGCGCCAGGAGAAGTGCACGAAGTCGCCGAGGTCGCCGAGCTATCCCTTCCCGATACACAGAAGGTCATTGACTCCTGGACCAACCTCGGACTGATCGCAGACACCGCAGAGGGCCCCGTGCTGAACTCCCTGTTCCATCGCTTGGGCTTGAGACTGGCATCGGCCTGATGTCCTGGTGGGATACCAGTCACGGCCTGGAACTCCCAGGCCCGCAACGGCTAATTCGTCGCGTAGCACGTCACCTAGAATCCGGCCGAACTGCCGTCGTCGTATTCCCAACAACGGCGGTTGACTCCGGCCTCGCCGATCACGTCATTCGAGACATCGAAAACATCACGCTGTCGGGCCCCGTCGACCTACACGACGCCTCTGGACCGTGTACCGCACTGTTGCGCACGCTTCGCGTCGAATGCCACTCAAGCGATCCTGCCCTCAGGTGGCTTGCGCTCGCCAACAGCCCTGCCGCCCATGGCACAACCCGTACGGTTACTTCGTGGGAGTGTGACATCACTGAAGTTCTGCAGCGTTGGCCCCACGCAGTGCATGCGAGGTCTGGAGCACCAGCGGGCAACCCCATGAACTTTCTCGTTGGAGTCCAATTCGGCGACTACCCCTCCGAAGCAATCGACGGGATCGACCGTCTCCATGTGGACGTTACCTGGTGGGCAGGCGCCATCAGCCGCTTGGATTCCCTCTTCCATGCAGAACTCCATTCCGACGGAACCCTCACTCGACTCCAGCAAGAGACCATCGTCGAGGTCTGCGGATGGGACCTAGACACGGCCGAGGCTCTACTTCAAATCTGGGACGGCGATCCAGATAGCCTCGCTGATAACCTCGCAGCGCTACCATCGAAGATTCAATCGGTTGCTGTCCCCGCGAATGCGCCGCGCAGCGCGCCGGGCGTAATGCCGCCAAAGCACCGAGTCGCATGGAATGACGGCTTGCTGGACCTTTGGGACGGTTCGCCCCGTAGCCGGCCAAGTCCTGACCAAATTCAGGCAGCCATCTGGCGCGCCCAGTGCGCCGTTCTCTTGCCACGCCTCGAAGAACAGCGACGGCGTATCCAGCACGACTTCTGGAGGTACGCGAGTGCATCCGCAATACTCAAAATCCTCAACGACAGCGTTCCCCCTGGACACGAACTACACCACGAGCTGCCGGGTGTAGACGAAGTCGTACTGGAACTAGGCCAGATGCACTTCGCCTGCTCGACGGGGAGGGCGACCCTGCCGAACGCCCCACGCACGCGACTAAGCGCGTTGCGCGATGTGCGAAACTCACTCGCCCACGGTCAACCTGCACCGGCCGACCGTCTCAACGGCCTTGACGACCTGCTGCAGTGACACATCGCCATCCCCTGCTTGCTCCGCGGATGCAACGACCCGCGCGATCCTCGGGACGTACACCCAACTAAGGCGATGCCACGTTGCCTGTCTGATGCGCACCGTCAGAGCCCCTCCCACCCCTTCACGAGAGAGATGTGGACGAGGTTGCATCGGTGGCGCTAGACGCCTGATCGTTGTTGAGACTCCCTCCCCTTCACGACGAAGGGCGCACTTGGGTCCTTTGCGTTTGCCTGAGCGGGATTCGAAGTTGAGATTCCCGCCCCTTCACTAGGGAGGGGCGCACCGGCAAGGCTCATTGCGCAGATTGGGCATCGACACCGGAATGGGAACAGTATGCGCAGGACACTGCGTAAATGGAATTTCCTCGTTATCCCGGTGTGCTGGCGGTAACGTGGAACTGGCATCGCTACGGTGCCGGATTCGGGGGCAGTGTGCAATGGGCTCATTCAGCCAGCGCCAATGGCCGTTGGCATCGACTCGACGATCACCTCGTCGACACCGGCGAGCTTGCTGGTGAGTTCGCGGCCCCGTTCGGGGCAACGTCGCTGACTCGCTGGCTGGGACGTGTCCACGACCTTGGCAAGGCGCCTTGCGCCTGGCAGGAGGCTCTGGTGTCGGCTGCGTCGACTGGCAGGGCGACCGGGGTCCGCCATAAGGAGCATGCCGCGCGTCTCGCCGGTCGGGAACTCGTCCGCACTGTAGGCGGGGAGGTAGCTGCAGTCATCGCTGCGTCCGCCCTGCTCGGGCACCATTCGGGGATCCCCGACCTGTCCAGCGGCGACGCAGGGGCTCGCAGCACCCGAGATGCCCTGACCGAGGGGGCGCTCGACGAGGAGATCTCGGCGGCAGTCGAGGCGCTTCAGTCAACGCTCGGCGACCTCGTCGTCGAGGCACACGATGTCGACCTGCCGTCTTGGTTGCCGACCGATGCGAGCGGCACCGATCCGGTCTGCATTCGCCGGCTGGAGATGTTTACTCGGATGGCCCATTCGGCGCTCGTAGACGCTGACTTTCTCGACACCCAGCGCCACTTCTCCGACAGCGCCCAGCCGCGTGTGGCGCCAGCCGAGGACTTTGCACTCCTGTCAAGTGATTTCGCGTCTGCACGGGCGAACCTCGTAACTGGACGGCTGGCGACAGCGGTGGGACGTGTCCGCGAGTCAGTGTACGAGCAGGCGATGTCGTATGCGCAAAACCCACCAGGGATGTTCCGTCTGCCCGCTCCGACCGGGTCGGGTAAGACGCTCACCGCGATGGGGTTTGCGCTCCAGCACGCGGCTTCGAACGGACTTCGGCGCGTGGTCGTCGCGGTGCCGTTCACATCGATCACAACGCAGAACGCGCAGGTGTACCGGGAAATGCTCGACCGTCCAGGCCTGCCGCGAGTTCTGGAGCACCATTCCGCGGTCCTGGACGGCGATGCAGGATCGTCTCGCTGGCGCCGGCTGGCAGCAGAAAACTGGGACGCCCCGGTCGTCGTCACTACGACGGTCCAGCTCTTCGAGTCACTCCTATCAAACCGGCCGTCCCACACGCGCAAGCTGCACCGCCTCGCCGGCTCGGTCATCGTCCTGGACGAGGTGCAGTCACTGCCGATGAGTCTGCTGCCGGTCATCCTGGACGTCCTTCGGACCCTCGTCGACGACTACGGGGCCACGGTCGTACTGTCGACGGCGACGCAGCCACAGTTCTGGGCGCTGCCCGTCTGGGCTGGATTCCCGTCCACGAGCCTGCTGCCCCAGGAGCAGGCGGTCAGGTCTTCGCTGCGGCGCGTCTCGTACGAATGGCGCCTAGGACAGCCAAAGCCCACATGGCCGGAGGTCGCCGGATGGCTTGCCGCCGAGCGGCAGGCGCTGGTGATCGTCAACACGACGCAGGACGCCCAGTCGCTTCACCGGGCGACCCTGGATGCAGTGCAACCAGGGTCGACAGTCCTGCATCTGTCGACGCGCATGTGCGGGGCGCACCGACTGGACACACTCGCACGCGTCCGGGGCCTGCTGGACGATGGGGACCCGGTGCTCCTGGTGTCGACTCAGGTCGTCGAGGCTGGCGTTGACGTCGACTTCCCCGCCGTGTTCCGCGCCATCGGCCCCCCCGACTCGATCGCGCAGGCAGCCGGCCGCGCTAACAGGGAGGGACGCCTTGCCGGCCTGGGGCGCGTTGTGGTGTTCGATCCCGCCGACGGCGGCCTGCCCGGTGCCGAGTACCGGACCGCAACTGAACTCGCAAGACAGGGATTCGCTGCCCCCGCCATCGACCCGGATGACGTCACAGCGCTAGCGACCTACTACGAGGACCTGTACGCGAAGTTGCTGCCGGGAGGCGCCTCGGGCCGCGGCACGGCCATCAGCGGCGCGCGGGAGTCGTTCAAGTTCCGCGAGACCGCCTCGCTGTTCCGCATGATCGACGACGCGGGTGTGCCGGTCATCGTCGAATACGACGATCCGCACCAGCATGCAGCCGGCCTGATCGCCAGGCTTCGGGCCGGGGGTTCGCTCGATCCGCAGGAGTGGAGGTTCCTCCAGACGCGCACCGCGACCCTGTCCCGGGCTGTTGCCGCGAAGGCGGTCGCCGCTGGGCTGGCGGCCGATGTCACACCCCCCGCCAAGGATGGGCAATCGGGTCGAGTTCTCGCCTGGCAGGGCCGGTACGACGACCTGCGGGGCATCGATCCGAACGAGCCGACCAACGCTGAGGAAGTGATCTGGTGAGCACAGACCCGCGATCGTCCCACCACGACTGGACAGGGCTCGTCCCGCCGGCGACGTTCGAGCATCCACCGCTGCGGGTCATCGTCCAAGCTGACACCGCGTGCTTCACCCGAGCCGAGTTTCCCTCTGAGCGCGTCTCCTACTCCGTGCCGACGCCGACGGCGCTTGTCGGGACACTCTCAAGCGTTTTCTGGAAGCCCCAGTTCCGGTGGATCATCGAGTCGGTCGATGTCCTTCGGCCGATCCGCTGGATGACCCAGCAGCGCAACGAGGTCAGCGACGTGCAGTCCCTCGCCAAGGCTGCAAGCGGCGCACGGTACGACGTCGAGGACATGCGCGTGCAGCGCCAAACAATGATGCTGCGCGACGTCGCCTATCGGATCCACGCGAGCATCTGGCAGCACCCCGATGCGGAAGGCACTCCCGCGAAGTGGCGCGACCAGTTCAACCGCCGGGTCGCCCGAGGCGCATACTTCCGGCCGCCATACCTCGGGATGCGCGAGCATGTCGCCGACGTCCTGCCGGACGATCCCGACCTCCTACCAATCGCGTCATCGCAGGACCTCGGCCTGATGCTTCACACGATCACCTACGACGAGGCGACCGGGGCCGAGGACTACGCGTGGTTCCACGCGCGACTCGAGAACGGCAGGATGATTGTCCCGCGCCGTGGCGCGAGCCTGGCCGACACTATCTCGAGTGCACCGTGATCATCCGGGCGCTCGCCGACGCTGCCCGGCACCTAGACGTCCCGCTCGATGGATACCAGGTGAAGGCGACGCCATGGGCCCTAACTCTGTCGCCCGCAGGCCGGGCGGTGTCCCTGGTGCCGCTGGAGTTGACTGGCGCGGATGGCAAGGCAACGCCGATCCGCCAGGCCGTGCCAAAGGTGACTAGGACCGTCAACGTCGCCCCACAGCTTGCCTGCGACACCGGGGTCTACGCCATCGGCATGGCAAGGCCGCCAGCCGCGGGCAGTGATCGCTACGACTGGGCAGCTCCCGGGGCCCGCGACATCGAATGCCACGCCGCATGGACTCAAATGGCCAGGGACTGGGCAGCCTCGCTTGCCGAGCCTGACGACGGCGTGCAGGCGCTGCTCGCCTGGCTGGACTCCGGCAGGCTTGGCCTGGCGGACGTGATGCCCGAAGCCGACGCGGACCGACGTGCCCTGGCCATCGGGAACGTAGCGATCTACGCGCAAGGAGATCCCGGGCCACTTCACCTTCGGCCGTCTGCGGTCGCCTTCTGGCAGGCGCACGTCAATGCAGCGAAATCGCACCATCGCGGCCCGTGCTCCTCGTGCGGACGCGAGTCGGCACTCGTCGACACTTTTCCGACGGGGGTTCCCAAGCGGCTGGTCCCCGGCGCCGGCCAGGCAACCGTCGCGTTGACCAGTGCGAACTTTGCGACGTCGTCGCGGGACCTGAAGATCACGCAGCTGGCCAATGCTCGCATCTGCGCGGCGTGTGCACTCGGAGGCGTCGCCGCGCTCACTGCCTTAGCCGACGACCGAAACCACTCCTGGACCGGGGATGATGCCCGGACCGTCTGGTGGCTCAGGTCCGGCGCAGCCCCGAGCATCTTCTCGTTGCTCGACGCGCCGCCGCCCGCTGAGGACGTCCGCAGAATCTTCGACCAAGTACGCGCCGGTGCACCGCTGGACGGGCTGGCGAGCCTTGACGACGAGTACTACGCGCTGACCTTCTCGGGGCGCGGCCCGCGGCTGATCGTCCGATCGTGGGTCGACACGACACTCGGAGAGGCCGCCCTGTCGCTCGCCGCCTACTTCGACGACTCCGCCGTCGCCCGCATCGGGCAGCCCGAACGCCAGTGGCAGCCGCTGTGGAAGATCGCGAAGTCTGCCGGCACCAGGCGAACAAAGTCCGGGACGGTACTTGAGGAAGCGCCACACGGGGCCCACGACGCACTCCTGCGCGCTGCGCTGACCGGCAGCTCCCCGGCCCAGGGACTACTCGCCTGCGCGACCGCCCGGTCTCGGGCAGAGATCGGCTTGGCAGCCGATGAGCCCCATGCGTGGCGGGATCGGGAGCATGCCCGTGCCTGCCTAGTCAGACTGATCCTGAACCGAAGCCCTCAATGGAAAGGACGCCCGCCCGTGCCAGGACCGACGCTTGACCCGGATAACCACGACCCGGCTTACCTGTGCGGGAGGCTCTTCGCCGAGTACGAGGGGCTCCAGCGCTCCGCGCTCGGCAGCGACGTCAACGCGACGATTACTGATCGCGTCTACGGCAAGGCAATGGTGAGCCCTCTGATGGTGTACCCCTCGTTGGACCGACTCGGCAAGGCCCACCTGCGAAAGCTGAGGACCAGCGGGAAGGAAGGCGCCGCCGCGGCGATCGACCGGCGGGTAACCTCGCTCGTCGCCTCGATCGGCCCGATACCGGCAGCCCTCGACGTGTCCGGCCAGGCCCGATGGATGCTCGGCTACTACCAGCAGCGAGCCGCCAGCGCTGCCAGGGCCCACGCGGCGAAGGAAGCGAAGGAAGCGTCTGCAGCCGCGGGCCTGCCTCCAGAGCCTGGCGACACGACCGAACAGCAGATCACGTCACCGACACAGACAAGGAATCAGCCATGACCAGTGCCCTGCCATACCTCGACCCGGATGTCCGCCACGATGCGCTCCTGCTCATCGAGGTTGTCGACAGCAACCCCAACGGAGATCCGGATGCCGGCAATCAGCCGCGTACCGACCCAGAGACCGGCCACGGCCTCATGACGGACGTCAGCCTCAAGCGCAAGGTCCGGGACACCGTCGACACGATCCGCGGCACCCTCCCGGATCCGGCTCGGTACGGCATCTATGTCACCGCCGGCACCGCCCTCAACACCGTCCACGACACCGCGTATGCCGCCGTCGGCAAAGGCGCGACGCCCGAGACCGCGCAGCAGTGGCTCCGGGACCACTACTTCGACATTCGGATGTTCGGCGCCGTGATGACCACTGGGAAGAACACGGCCGGCAGAGTCACCGGTCCAGTCCAGTTCGGCATGGCCCGCTCGATTGATCCCGTCGTGCCGACAGAGCTCGCCATCACTCGCGTGACCAAGACGGTCGCCGGCAACGAGGACCAGTCGGAGATGGGCAGTAAGTGGATCATCCCTTACGGGCTATACGCGGCACGGGTGCACTACTCTGCCGCGGTCGGAGCCTCGACCGGCGTCACGGGCGAGGACCTCAGCGTCCTGTGGAGTTCGCTGTCCACGATGTGGGACCACACGCGGTCCGCCGCCCGAGCGAACATTACGACCCGCGGTCTGTACGTCTTCACCCACTCATCGACACTTGGCGATGCCCCGGCGGGCCGCCTCCTAGAGACCATCACGGTCCGCAAGAGCACCGATGCGCCTCCGCGGGCATTCGTCGACTACGCCATCGGCATCCCCGACCCGGGCAGCATCCCCGATGGCGTCCGTCTCAGCGTCCTGTAGCCGGGTGCCGGCTCGGGGGACCGCCGCGGAGCCCGGGCCGGCACCAATAGTCGAGGCAGTGGAAGGACTGTGGATCCAGATCTCCCGAATCGAGCATCACGCCTACTGCCCGCGGCAGGCTGTGCTCATCGACCGCGAGGCCTGGACCGATAGCCGCGAGACTGTGCGAGGCTCCATTGCCCATGCGAGCGTCGACTCGTCCGCGAAGGACCACCGCCACGGGCTGAAGATCCACCACGCCGTGGCTCTGCGGCACGACCGGCTGCTGATCCGCGGAACCGCCGACACCATAGAGGAGCATCCCGACGGGAGGCTCGTTCCCGTGGAGCACAAGTCAGGCCGGGCCACAGCCGACACCACCCCTGCAGTCCTGCAGGTCGTCGCGCAAGCGCTGTGCCTTGAGTCGATGACCGGGCGCGCAGTCCCGTCAGCTGCCGTGTTCTTCATGGCCACGAACTCCCGACTCGACGTCGACGTCCGTGCCCACCAGTCCGCGCTCGAGTCGGCGATCGCGGAACTGCGGCTCAATCTTAAGTCCCCGCGTCTACCCCCTTGGACGTCTCAGGTCCAGCGTTGCCACAAGTGCAGCATCCGGCTGGGCTGCATGCCCGAACTCGCCGGGAGGGAATCCGCGTGAGCGCCGATGAGGTCCTCAACGTCCTTTTCGTCCACACTGCGGGCTCGCACCTATCCCTCGAGGGCGGTGCGGTCCGGTGCTTTCATCCTGTCGACGATTCATGGCGGCGTCTGCCGCTGGCCCGGATCGAGTCGATCGTCATGATCGGAGCGGTTAGCGCATCCACCGACCTGCTCCTGCACTGCGCCGAACTCGGCATCCCTCTTCACTGGGTGTCCGAGTTCGGGAAGCCACGTGCCACCGCCCTCGGCCCGTCCGCGATGGGAGGAGCCGTCCGGGCAGCCCAGCACGCAGCCCACGCGGACGGCGCGGCGCGGCTCTCCATCGCGCGAACGTTCGTCAACGGGAAGATCACGAACATGCTCTCCGTCCTACGGACGGCTTCGCACGATGCGACCGGCCATGCCCGGCAGGGCCTCCGGGAAGGGATCGAGCGGATCGTCGCCGCCCGCGACGCGCACTCGGGAACCGAGACCGACCACCCCGAATCCCGCTTTGCGGTCCTCGGTCTGGAAGGAGTGACGAGCCGCTCCTACTTCACGGCACTTCGGCACACGCTTCGCACGGATTCCGGGATCGACATACCCACCCAACGCACGCGCAGGCCCGCTACCGATCCGGTAAATGCCACCATGTCTTTCGCGTACGGCCTTACGCGAATGAGCGTCCATGGCGCCATTCACGCCGCAGGGCTAGACCCCGCGATCGGCTACCTCCATGGGGACCGGGACAGGCAACCGTCTCTCGTGCTCGACCTCATGGAGGAGCTACGCCCGGTCGCCGACAGACTGGTCGTGAGCCTCCTGAACCGACGACAGCTGCGATCCGCGCACTTCACGAAGTCGGTCAGCGGTGCTGTCGAGCTCACCGAGGACGGACGTCGCACACTGTTTACCGCCTGGCACGAACATCGCACCGCCCTAACCCAGCACGAGATCCTCCGCCGCGACATTCCACACGCCCTCGTCCCTCTGACTCAAGCGCGGCTGATGGCACGCTTCCTCACCGGCGACATCGACACCTACTCCCCGTACAGGTTCTAGACGCTGTGGACCTCGTTCTGGCCTACGACATCGACACGACGACCCCGCAGGGTCGGCGCAGGCTACGCCTCGTTGCCAGACTCTGCGAGGGATACGGCCAGCGGGTTCAATTCTCCGTGTTCGAGTTGGTCGTGAGCGAGAAGCAGTACCCACGGTTGCTCGCCGACCTCTCGGCCCTGCTCGATGCAGCAGACTACGTGCGCATCTACCGACTCGACATCGGTGCACTTGATCGCGTCACGGAACTCGGCACACGGCGGCATCTCCCTCACCGGGAGAGTTGGATACTGTAAGAACCTCGAACGATGCTCCCCTCAGCGCGAGGTTCCCCAGCGAAACTTGACAATTTTCATGCGAAAACGGACATCGAATCGCTCAATTTCCACCTGCTCTGAATGAATCCCCTGATCAGTCAGGGTGCGCCCCTTCCTCGTGAAGGGGCGGGAGTCTCAACGTCTTGTTTAAGGACTCGGTGACGTCGGATGCCGCCGGTGCGCCCCTTCCTCGTGAAGGGGCGGGAGTCTCAACAACTTGCGGATCGCACCGATGGTCGCGTCACGCATGAGTGCGCCCCTTCCTCGTGAAGGGGCGGGAGTCTCAACGTCGACGCGGATGGGCCTGTTCGGCGAGTTGCGGCTCCGGCGTGCGCCCCTTCCTCGTGAAGGGGCGGGAGTCTCAACCTGACCCCGGGAGGCAAGGAGAAGAAGCGGACGAGGTGCGCCCCTTCCTCGTGAAGGGGCGGGAGTCTCAACAGAGGTATCCGCTTGATCATCGCAGGTGATCCCCTGTGCGCCCCTTCCTCGTGAAGGGGCGGGAGTCTCAACTCGTACGTGAACGCGCCAGTCGTCGCGAGACCGGTGCGTGCGCCCCTTCCTCGTGAAGGGGCGGGAGTCTCAACCCTATCCTTCGGCGGCGCCGGGACTACGATCGTTGAGTGCGCCCCTTCCTCGTGAAGGGGCGGGAGTCTCAACAACAACACCACCCCGGAGGAGGCGATCGTCGCGCTGTCGTGCGCCCCTTCCTCGTGAAGGGGCGGGAGTCTCAACTCAAGGCTAACGGCGAGCGACTTCATTGCCGCCTCGGTGCGCCCCTTCCTCGTGAAGGGGCGGGAGTCTCAACTTTGATGTCGGCGCGCATCTCCTGAGCGTCCTTCGTGCGCCCCTTCCTCGTGAAGGGGCGGGAGTCTCAACGAGATGCGCGACATCGCGCCCCTCAACACCCTCGGCACCACGTGCGCCCCTTCCTCGTGAAGGGGCGGGAGTCTCAACGGCAAGGACCTGCTCGACGGAACCGGAACGACGGAGGTGCGCCCCTTCCTCGTGAAGGGGCGGGAGTCTCAACTATGACGCGGTGATGTCTGGGACGATGCAGCATGACGGTGCGCCCCTTCCTCGTGAAGGGGCGGGAGTCTCAACACTAGTGCGGCTCCGCACTCAACCGGTCACGGCTCACGTGCGCCCCTTCCTCGTGAAGGGGCGGGAGTCTCAACCTGCTGGACCGATGATGGCAACGACACTGTCCGGGCATCGTGCGCCCCTTCCTCGTGAAGGGGCGGGAGTCTCAACAACGGCGGCGGGCGCAGGTTCGGGTACAACGCGAGCATGTGCGCCCCTTCCTCGTGAAGGGGCGGGAGTCTCAACACCGTCGCGCCCGTCACGTGACGATGCAGCCGCAGGGTGCGCCCCTTCCTCGTGAAGGGGCGGGAGTCTCAACCGCATCCGTCATCGAGGCCGAGCAGTTGCGGCAGCGCCTCGTGCGCCCCTTCCTCGTGAAGGGGCGGGAGTCTCAACCTTCTCCCTCAAACTTGCTGCACGGACAACCCGCACGTGCGCCCCTTCCTCGTGAAGGGGCGGGAGTCTCAACCCCAGTACGCCGCCATGTGCGGAGTCGACCCGGAGTGCGCCCCTTCCTCGTGAAGGGGCGGGAGTCTCAACACCAGAACGATCTTCGTTCCCGTTGCGTAGGCAACGGAGTGCGCCCCTTCCTCGTGAAGGGGCAGGAGTCTCAACACAGTACCGACCGAATACGTTGACGGTCGTGGAAGTGCGCCCCTTCCTCGTGAAGGGGCGGGAGTCTCAACGCCCTCCGTCGCTCCAGGCTCCAGCCGCCCGGACCCGAGCGCCCCTTCCTCGTGAAGGGGCGGGAGTCTCAACCTCGTCTACTCCGCGATGAAGCGGCAGGGACTCACCGAGTGCGCCCCTTCCTCGTGAAGGGGCGGGAGTCTCAACCACTTGGTGACGATGAGGTCGACCGCCTGTCCCCAGTGCGCCCCTTCCTCGTGAAGGGGCGGAGTCTCAACTTCACTAGGTCGCCGAGGTCCGTCGCGTGGCCCCGGGATTACCCCGGCGGTCCACGTCGTACCGCCACTCCTCCGGTCGCCCGCTATTGAGGACACACCCTGCGCAACGTCTGCAGGCACCAGTCGTTTTCGCCCCTTCGCCGGACCCGCACCACGCCCCTGCAAGCGGCCAAGCTCGCCGTCGCCAATTTCAGCTGGTGCACGGGGTGTCTCAACTGGACTGGCGGAGTGTCACGAACGAAGGACGCGACACTTCGGCCGAATTCCGCATCGCGCACGTCATGCGCGTGATCGGCTCCCGATACCCAGCTTGGCCAGGACGCCGATCAGTGACCGGACCCTTCCCATGACCCGGCCCAGCCTCGATGGGGATACGCCGGGCTGAATGCCTGCTCGGACGGACGCGACCGTGCTCGGGCTGCAGCCCACCGCGCGGGCGATGGCCGCGTTCGACGCGCTCGGCTGGCGGCTCGCCTCATCGACGATCCGCTTTCGCTGGGCGGCCGGATCGCCCGGGTAGGAGCGGCCGCCGCGCCCGACCCGTCGCTCCCCCGGGCCCTTCAATCTGTCCTCCAAGTCAGGTTGGAGCCCCTTGGAGCCGTCCGGTCTGTCCTGAGCCTCGGTAGTACGCCGGACGGCGGCGGCACGGATCCGCAGTTCCGGGACTCGCGCCCTGGCAATGCCGCAGCGGCGTGCGAGCTCCGCGTCGCTCCCGTTCCATCCGCATGCGAGCAGGTCGATCGCCTTGCCGGTGCGCTCGCCGGTGCTCGTCGGACGGCCGTGGCGCACGTTCGCCTCGATCGCGAGTGCCATGAGCTCGACGTCGTCCAGGCGCGCGTCCAGGAGTAC
>WLOY01000087.1 GCA_009699015.1 Actinomycetota bacterium
CTCGCCCCTCGTCGAGCGCTGGGTGCTCGACGGCCAGCAGGCGCGGCTCACCCAGGCCTCGCTCGAGACCCTCGCCGTGATCGCCTACCGGCAGCCGATCTCGCGAGGGCGGATCAGCGCGGTCAGGGGTGTGAACGTCGATGGCGTGATCCGGACCCTTATTGCGCGCGGTCTCATCGAGGAGGCTGGGCACGAGGACGAATCGCATTCCATCCTTTATCGCACGACCTCGCACTTCCTCGAGCGCATCGGGGCGGCATCCCTCAATGACCTCCCACCGCTCGCCGATCACCTGCCGAGCCTCGCGGAGCTTGATGACGTGCTCGACTCCGTGGCGATCGGCGACTGAGTGAGCACATCGTGACGGCCGACGAGGGAGTGCGCCTTCAGAAGGTGCTCGCCCTCGCCGGCATCGGGAGCCGGCGCAGGTGCGAGCAGTTCATCGAGCAGGGCCGCGTCGAGGTGGACGGGGTCATCGTTGCCGAGCAGGGCATGCGGATCGACCCCCTTACGGCGGTCGTCCGCGTCGATGGTCAGCGAGTGCCGACGGTTCCCGATATCACCGTGGTCGCGTTCAACAAGCCTCACGGAGTCGTCTCGACGATGGCTGACGATCGTGGCAGGGCGTGCGTCGGTGACTACGTGCAGGATCGGCCCGAACGGCTGTTCCACGTTGGCCGGCTCGACGCCGACACTGAGGGACTCCTCATCCTCACGAATGACGGTGAGTTGGCGAACCGTCTCGCGCATCCTTCCCACGAGATACTCAAGACTTACGTTGCGACCGTGCGTGGCCAGTTCCCGAAGGAGGCCCTCAGGGCTCTTCGGGAGGGCGTCGCGCTCGAGGACGGCACGGTTGAATGCGACAGTGCGCGGATCATTCAGCAGGCCGCTGATCGAACGATGATCGAGGTCGTCATCCACGAGGGCCGAAACCGTATTGTCAGGCGCATGTTCGACCATGTGGGCCATCCGGTCCAGGACCTCGTCCGCACGCGAATCGGCCCCATTCGCCTCGACCAGCAGCGGCCGGGGCGGCTGCGCACGATCGAGGGCCCGGAACTGCGTGCGCTCTATACCGAGGCCGGTCTGTAAACTCCCGGCATGCGAGCCATCCGTGGAGCGGTCTGCCTTACCGCTGACGACCCTGCCGAAATGCGTGAGGCGGTGGGCGAGCTGCTCACGGCGATGCTCGAGCGCAACGCGGTGTCCACCGACGATGTCGTGAGCGTCATCCTCACGTCGACCCCGGACCTCATCTCCGCATTTCCTGCAGCAGGGGCGCGTGCGGTCGGGTTCGCCGATGTGCCCCTGCTCTGCGCGCAGGAAATCGGAGTCGAAGGCGCGCTTGAGCGGGTCGTGAGAATCCTCATCCACGCGAACACCGATCGGCCCCGTTCTGGGATCCAGCACGTCTACCTGCGCGGCGCAGAGGTCCTCCGGGCGGACCTGCACACGTGAACCAGGACCGCTCGGTCGCGGTCATCGGCCCGGTCCTCGTCATCGGCACGGGACTCATCGGCACCTCCATCGCCCTGGCGCTGAGAAGGGCAGGGGTCGACGTCCTCCTCGAGGATCTGGATCCAGGGCAGGCTCAGGTCGCGGCGGCGATGGGAGCCGGCGAAATTGCGGGCCCCACGGCCGAGCCATCGCTCGTGGTCGTCGCCGTGCCCCCTCGGCATGCCGGCCACGTCCTGGCGAGGGCGTCGAGTGCGTTTCCGTCGGCGACGCTCACTGATGTCACGTCCGTGAAGGAGCGCGTGCTTGCCGATGCCCTCGCACTCGGTGCAGATCCGGTCCGTTTGGTCGGCGGCCACCCGATGGCTGGGCGCGAAGTCTCCGGGGCGGCTTCGGCACGACCGGATCTCCTCGACGACCGTCTGTGGATCATCACGCCAACGGAGTTCACGCAAGCCCAGCATCAACGGGCAGCCCACCGGCTCGCGACCACGTGCGGCGCCTACCCGGTCGAGATGAGCGCGGCAGAGCATGACCGAGCCGTCGCCCTCGTCTCCCATGCCCCGCAACTGCTGTCGAGCGTGCTGGCGGCCCAACTCATCGATGCCGACGCCGCCTATGTTCAGGTAGCGGGGCAGGGTCTGCGGGACATGACCCGGATCGCTGGGTCAGGGAGCGCACTGTGGACGGACATCCTCGGCGTGAATGCCGAGCCGGTGGCAGACGTGCTGGACGGAGTGATCAACGACCTGCAACGGGCGGCGCGCGCCCTTCGGTCAGTGGCGACCGGCGATCTCGCGAGCATTGACGTCGTCACCGAGGAACTGCAGCGAGGGGCCGTAGGTCGCAGTCGCATCCCGGGCAAGCACGGGGCCGCACCCTCGGCCTACGCCGAAGTGGCCGTCATGCTCGCCGACCGACCAGGTGAGCTCGGCCGGCTCTTCGCGGCCGTGGGCGAGACCACGGTCAACCTCGAGGACGTGCGCATCGAGCACGTCCTCGGCAGGCAGAGCGGCCTCGTCGAGCTGTCGGTCCAGCCGGACTCCGTCGCGACGCTCGAGGAAGCCTTGCGCTCCCGTGGCTTCGATGTCCGCGGCTAGGCTCCCCCCTATGTTGAACGTGATGGCATGGTGAGCGTGATGGCATGGTGAGCGTGATGGCATGGTGAGCGTGATGGCATGGTGAGTGTCGTGGCAGTCGATGGTCCTGCAGGTTCCGGCAAGTCATCGGTGTGCCGTGGGGTAGCGCAACGCCTCGGCTATCGCTATCTCGACACCGGGGCGATGTACCGCGCCATGACCTGGGCCGTGCTTCGCGCGGGGATCGACCCCTCCGATCAGGCCCTCGTGTCTGCGTTCGCGTCGACTCCGAGCATCGTGAGCGGCACCGATCCGGGGTCGCCCGATATCGAGGTCGACGGCACCGACGTCTCCGAACCGATCCGAACGACCGAGGTCACCGGTGCGGTCAGTGCCGTGAGCGCCGTGCCGGCGGTTCGTGACCGACTCGTCGCACTTCAGAGGGAGCGTGCACGGGAGGCCGGGCTCGCGGGCCAGGGCATCGTCGTCGAAGGCCGCGACATCGGGTCGGTGGTGCTCCCATCGGCCGACCTCAAGGTCTTCCTGACTGCGGATCCGGGGGTCCGAGCCCTGCGCCGTGCTCGTGAGCAGTCCGGTGGCGAGGCGGTCGGGGAAGAGTCGATCACCGAGACCGGGAAGGCCCTCAGCAGGAGGGACGCATTCGATTCCTCGAGGGCAGCATCGCCGATGACCCAGGCCGTCGACGCCGTGGTCGTCGACACGACGGAGATGACCCTCGAGCAGGTGGTCGATCACGTGTGCGGGCTCGTCCAGCGCTGAAATCCGCACGGTTCAGCACAGGTGCCCCGGCGTGGGATACTTGCGGCGCACCAACAATGCGCCTGTTGTCCTCGTAGTCCTCGGGGCCGCCGAAGCGGTGGGTGAAGAGTGAAAGAGGAATTCGACGTGACTGACAACTGGATCCCCATGGACGGGGACGCATTCGACGATGACGTTTTGGTCGCCGAAGGCGCTCTCGCAGACGCACCGGACTCGGGGGAGGCCGATCCCGACGAGGCCGATGACCGTGCCCTGGAGTTCGCACTCGCTGCGGCCCGGGCCGAGTTCGGCGACTTCGATGCCGAGCTCCTTGAGCTCGAGCGGGGCGGGGAGGCCGGACTGCCGGTCCTTGCCGTGGTCGGCCGACCGAACGTCGGGAAGTCCACCCTCGTCAACCGGATCATCGGTCGCCGCGAGGCGGTCGTCGAGGACGTGCCCGGCGTGACCCGGGACCGGGTCACATACGAGGGCGAGTGGAATGGCAAGCGATTCATGCTCATCGATACCGGTGGCTGGGAGCGCAAGGTCCGGGGGATGGCCGCGCAGATCGCAGCGCAGGCGGAGCGCGCCATCAATGATGCCGATGCGGTGATGTTCGTCGTCGATGCCAGTGTGGGTGCGACCGATACCGATGAGGCGGTCGTCAAGGTTCTTCGCCGCGCGAACAAGCCGGTGCTCCTCGTCGCGAACAAGGCCGATGACGCCGCGGCGGAGATCCAGGCCGCATCGCTCTGGTCGCTGGGCCTCGGGGAGCCTCATACGGTCTCGGCATTGCACGGTCGGGGTTCGGGCGACCTGCTCGACAAGATCGTCGAGATGCTCCCAGCCGAGGGCCACGGCACCTCGCGGGCGGGCGGGCCCCGTCGGGTGGCCCTCCTCGGCAAGCCCAATGTCGGGAAGTCCTCGCTCCTCAATGCGCTCGCCGGATCGGAGCGAGTCGTCGTCGATTCCGTCGCGGGCACGACCGTCGACCCGGTCGACGAGCTCGTGAAGCTCGGTGACCGGTTCTGGTGGTTCGTCGATACCGCGGGCATCCGTCGCCGGGCCAAGGAGGCGAGCGGGCATGAGTACTACGCGACGCTGCGCACCCAGGCCGCCCTCGATCGTGCGGAGGTAGCGATCGTGCTCATTGACGCGCATGAGCCGCTGAGCGAGCAGGACGTCCGCATCATCTCGATGGTCATCGAATCCGGCCGTGCGCTTGTGCTCGCCTACAACAAGTGGGATCTCACCGACGAGGAGCGACGCCACTACCTCGAACGCGAGATCGACCGGGACCTCGTGCAGGTGCCTTGGGCGCCCCGCGTGAACATCTCGGCCAAGACGAAGCGGCATGTCGACAAGCTGCCGACCGCGCTCGATGTTGCGCTGGCATCCTGGGAAACCCGGATCCCGACCGGTCGGCTCAACCAGTTCCTCGGCGAACTTGCCCAGGCGAACCCGCACCCGCTCCGTGGCGGCAAGCAGCCCCGCATCCTCTTCGGTGCTCAGGTGTCCGTTGGGCCGCCGACCTTCGCGCTGTTCACCAGCGGCTTCCTCGAGGCCGGCTACCGGCGCTTCATCGAGCGTCGACTGCGCGAGGAATTCGACTTCACCGGAACGCCGATCCGCATCGTCATGCGGGTCCGCGAGAAGCGCTCCCGGCGCTGACAGATGGGGTCACGCCCTGAGATAGGGTATGACCGCTGGCGTGAGAGCGTGGGTGCAACATCGGGCTGTGGCGCAGTTTGGTAGCGCGTCCGGCTGGGGGCCGGAAGGTCGCAGGTTCAAGTCCTGTCAGCCCGACCATCGAAACGGTGGCAGGTCCACGAAATGTCGTGGACCTGCCACCGTTTGGGTTTCGGCAGGGATGGACGCGCCTGTCGGGCTAGGCCGAGGTGAGCTCGATGATGATCCCGATGACGAGGCAGGCGAGGGCGACCCACCACAGGAGCACGCCGATAGCCGCGACGCGCAGCGGTGCCCGGTACTCCCCGGCGGCGAAGTGCCAGGTCTGCTTGACGATCGCCCGGAACTTGGTGGCGTCGCGGCGGGGATCCCCGTGGGTATCGCGCTGGGTCCAGTAGGCGCGCTCATTGGAGAGCCCGAGCACGACGAAGAGCGTGCCGAAGATGGCAAGGACGATGGCAAAGACAAGGAACGTCACGGCTGCGGTATTCACAGGTGGACCCTACTCGCCGGGCGTGCGCGCTTGGCGTAACCGGGCGCCCGCGAGGGGTACGGTGCCGGGATGGCAAATGGGAGTCCGCTCAATTTGACGGTCGACGGGCAGGTGATTCGAGTCACGAGCCCTGACAAGCCGTTCTTCCCCGGGGTGAGCAAGCGTGACGTCATCGAGTACTACGTCGCGGTCGGGGAGCTCATGATCGAGCATCTGCGCGACCGACCGACAGCGCTCGAACGCTGGCCGGACGGGGTCGTTCACGGTCATGAGTCCTTCTACCAGAAGCACATGCCGAAGACCGTGCCCCCATTCGTGCAAGGGTGCGACATCCGCTTTCCGAGCGGGCGGCCCGGCAGGCTGCTCATGCCGACATCGCCAGCGGTCATCGCGTGGGCTGCGCAGATGAGCACCGTGACCTTCCACCCCTGGCCGAGCGCAGCGCCGACCACGGACCTGCCGGACCAGCTTCGGCTGGATTTCGACCCGGCACCCGGCACCGGGTTCACCGATGCGGTGCGCGCGGCGTGTATCGCCCGTGAGGTCCTGGACCTGTGGTCCTGGCCGTCCTATCCGAAGACGAGCGGCGGCAGGGGCGTCCATGTCTACGTCCCGATCATCGCCAGGCACTCGTTTATCGATGTCAGGCACGCGGCGATCGCGATCGGCCGCGAGATCGAGCGACGGGATCCGGATCTCGTGACGATGTCGTGGTGGAAGGAGGAGCGCGGGCAGCGAGTGTTCATCGACTTCAACCAGAACGCCCAGGACCGAACGATGGCATCCGCGTTCTCCCTGCGGGCAAATGCCCAGGCGACGGTCTCGATGCCGCTCACCTGGCCCGAGCTGATCGACTGCTCACCGCTGGACTTCACCATCGCGACCGTGCCAGCGATCATCTCCCGCGGTTCGTGGGGCGATCCATGGTCCACGATGGCGGAGCAGGCAGTCGACCTCGCACCGGCACTGGAAGCCTGGGAACGCGACGTCGACGGTGGCCTGCCGGAGTTGCCCTACCCGCCGGACTTCCCGAAGATGCCGGGGGAGCCGCTGCGCGTGCAGCCGAGCCGGAAGCGTCAGGGCTGATGCCCCGGGGTCACGAGCCGGGGCATCAGCTTGACTCACGGAGCAGATCCTCGATGCTCGAGGCCTCGATCGAGGGGACCTGCTCGAAGGTGCAGGACGAGGCCTCGCGATCCGGGCGCCACCTGACGAACCCTGCGGTGTGCCGGAATCGTTCGGCCTCCATCTGGTCGTAGGTGACCTCGACGACGAGCGAGGGAGCCAGCGGGAGCCATTCCTTGCCCTTGCCCCACCTGCTCGCACCCCCAGGCACGCGCACATCGTCGGCGGCGACCCACGGATGCGATTGGCCCTCGGCCACGCCGTGTGGTGCGAGGACGGCGACGAGCTCGGTGCGCATCGCCGCGGTGAAGGCTGAAGTACCGCCCACGTAGTGGAGCCTGCCTTGTGCGTCGTGCAGGCCGAGCAGGAGTGAGCCGACGACTATCCGGTCATCCTTGGCCAGTTGAGGCCGCCAGCCGGCGACGACGGCATCGAGCGTCCGTTCATGCTTGATCTTTCCCTGCGTGCGCTTGCCGGGCGCGTAGGGCTCCTCAAGGGGCTTGACGATGAGGCCGTCGACGCCGGAGGACTCATGGCGGGTGAACCAGCTGGAGGCGAGAGCGGGGTCGCTCGTGCTTGGCGTGAGGTGCAGCGGCGCTGACCACGTGCGCGCGAGCGACTCAAGGGCCGTACGCCGATCGGTGAACGGCCTCGCTACAAGCGTGTCAGGACCGGCGAGAAGGTCGAAGGCGAGCAGGCTCGCGGGCGTGCCGGTTGAGAGGCGGACGATCGATGGCCCCCCAGCCTCGGAGCGGGGTCGAAGCCGGGAGGAAAGTGCGGCGAAGTCCAGTCGGCCGCCTCGGATGACCACGATCTCCCCGTCGAGCACGAACCCCTCGGGCACCTGGGCGATCGCAGTGGCGACGATCTCGGGGAAGGCGTAGGCGAGGTCAACGTAGTCCTCGCCGGCAAAGCGGGATCGGCCGCGGCCCTGCAGGATCACCCCTGACGCGGTGCGAAACAGCAGGCACCGGAAGCCGTCCCACTTCGGCTCGAATGCCACGCCGCGAAGTGACTCGAGATTGCCTGACGACAGCGGCTGAGCGAGCATTGGCTCGATCGGGGGAGTCAGGGTCGGGGAGGATGCGGGCATGGGTCGATGGTGCCATGCGCCCTGCGTCACTCCCCTTGCAGTGGGCCTGTCCGAGGTGGTTGGGTGGCAGCCATGGAGATCACCGGATTGTTCAGCGGCCTGTTCGTCGGAATCGTCATCGGCCTCATTGCTCGGCTGCTCGTGCCGAGCATGCAGCCGATCGGCTGCCTCATGACGATCATCATCGGCGTCATCGGCGGTGCCCTCGGAGCTGTTCTCGGCAGTGCCCTGTCTTGGGGCTTCTGGCTCACCTTCGGGGCTCAGATCCTCATCGCGACGATTCTCGTCGCGCTGGTGGCGGCCCTGTTCCGTCGCGGCAGCGCGGCGTAGCGAGCGGCCGGCACCGTTGCCCCGGCCATCAAAAAACCCCCGCTCGAGGGCGGGGGCTCTTGATGCTTCTCCGGTGGACCGTACAAGACTTGAACTTGTGACCTCTCCCGTGTCAGGGGAACGCTCTAGCCAACTGAGCTAACGGTCCGGATTCGCAGTGCAGCGATCGCAAACGATACAGGATGCCTCCGAGCCGCCTACGACTGGCTTCCCGGATCGTCGTCGGCTGAGCCCTCGCTCGTCGCGCGATTGATGCGGTTGACATGGGAGACGATGCCTCCGATGAGGGCGATCTGGGCGGTCTGGTCGGCATTTCGAACGGCCTCATGCGCCTTGGTCGCGCCCACCGAGGTCGCAGGATCCTCGGCGGCGATGTTCGCGGCGGCGAGGGCGATGAGGTCAGCGAGCGGGCTGAGGGCGGCGGGCGGGAGTGCCGACGCTCCTGATCCGCCGGCCGCATGCGTGAGGTCCGATGCGATGGACAGGACCCGGGCCGCAGTGACACGACCCGCGTCAAGGCCGCGGCGCAACTGTTCGAGGTCATCCGGATCGATGCGCGGGCTCCAGCGCCGATGCGACTTGAGATCCTCGAAGGTGGCATCGAGCCCGAGGGCGCGATTGCGAAGCTCGATCGCCTGATCGAGCCATGAGGCCGCCTCGTCCGAAGTGGGCGTATCGCGGAGTCCGGTCGCGACATCGGCGAGGAGCAGCCCGAGGTCTCGCTGTAGGTCGTTGATCTGTGCCCGAAGCAGCCGGGTGTTCTTCGTCGAGGTGGCAAAGAAGCTTGCTGCCAGCGAGCAGAGTGCTCCGATCGCGACTCCGTTGAAGCGCTCGAGGGCGAGCTCATTCGTGAAGTGGGTGCCGACGACGAGGATCATCGTGACCGACATGCTGGCTGCGACGAAGGGGGACTCCTCAGGAGTCGAGATGTGCAGGAGGCGGGCCAACGCGAATGCGAGGAGGACGAGCAAGAACATGACGAACGGCCCTGTGCCGATGATCGAGACGATTGCGAGCGCGATGAGTGCGCCGAAGAGGGCGCCGAGGATCTGGAAGGCGGTCTCCTTGGCGGCATGGTGGAAGGCTGCCCTGGTCGCTACGGCCGCGGTGATGGCGGCTGGGATCGGATCGGCGTAGGGAAGGGCCTCGGCGATGACGTACGCGGCGAGTGCGGCGAGTGCGGTGAGAAGGGCGAGCCGCGCGTAGCTGCTCTGCCACCACCGCCGTTGCCCACTCGCCCGGGACTTTCCTGCGCTCTCCATCGGCGCTGACGCTACCCGAACGAGGCCGCGTTCCCCATTCCGGAGCCGGCAGAGGCATCGGCCTGAAACAGGCCCAACCGGTTGCCCTCGGTGTCCGTGAAGAATGCGGTCCAGCCGACGGTGGGGATCGGCAGACGCTCGGTGAGTCGGCGGCCCCCTGAGGCCTCGATGGCAATCAGGGTCTTGTCGATGTCGTCGACCTCGATGTACAGGGCGAGCCCGGGTGCCTGCGGGTCACGCTTCGTCAGTGCGCCGCCTATGCCCTCACCCTCGCCCGCCGGCGTCGTCCAGTACTCAAGGGGACCCTCGCGCTCGAGTTGCCATCCGAGCGAATGGCCATAGAAGGCGCTGGCCCGTTCGCCGTCATCGACGGGAATCTCGAAGTGGACGACCTTGCCGGCCATGGATACCTCCCGGGTCACGGGCCCTCGAGCGAGACCGCCGGCCCATCGTCGTGCTCTGTCTGCGGACAAGCGTGACACTCCCACGGGACGGTGTCGCGGCCACTCACCCAAGGTCAGTCTGCGGCGATCTCCTCGAGGGTTCCGGCGTCGACGTGCCAGCGTCGGGTCAGCCGAACGGTGTCGAGCATGCGCCGGTCATGCGTCACGAGCAGGAGGGTGCCATCAAAGGTATCGAGGGCCTCCTCGAGTTGCTCGATGGCAGGAAGGTCGAGGTGGTTCGTCGGCTCGTCGAGGACGAGCAGGTTGACGCCGCGGGCCTGGAGCAGTGCGAGGCTGGCCCGGGTTCGTTCGCCGGGCGAGAGCGAGGCCGCCGGCCGGGTCACCTGATGGACGCCGAGGCCGAACTTCGCCAGCAGGGTGCGCACCTCTGCGGTCGGCCATTCCGGCACCTCCCGTGCGAATGCCACGACGAGGGGATCCGGGCCTTCGAACAGCGCGCGCGCCTGGTCGACCTCGCCGATGACCACGCCGTTCCCCGTGCTCACCAGGCCGGTGTCCGGTGGGATGCGTCCGAGGAGCAGCCCGAGGAGGGTGCTCTTGCCCCCGCCGTTCGGACCGGTCACCGCGACGCGATCCCGCAGGTTGAGCTGCACGTCGATCGGTCCGAGGGTGAAGTCGCCGCGGGTCACGCTCGCGGCCCGGGCGACCGTGACGATCTCGCCGGAGCGGGGAGCGGAAGCGATCGAGAACTGGAGCTGCCACTCCTTGCGGGGCTCGTCGACGACCTCGAGGCGTTCGATGAGCCGTTCGGACTGGCGGGCTTTTGCGGCCTGCTTCTCCGTTGCCTCCGAGCGGAACTTGCGGCCGATCTTGTCGTTGTCCTTGGCCTTCCGCCGGGCGTTCTTCACGCCCTTCTCCATCCAGGCCCGCTGGGACCGTGCCCGCGCCTCGAGCTCTGCACGCCGTCCGGCGTACTGCTCGTAGGACTGGCGGGCATGCTGCCGGGCGACCGAACGCTCCTCGAGGTAGGCGTCGTAGCCGCCGCCGTAGGTCGTGATGCGCTGGAGGCTCCGGTCGATCTCCAGGACTGACGTGACGGTCCGGGCGAGGAACTCACGGTCGTGGCTCACGACGACGATGGGTGCCTTCGCGTTCTCGACGAACTCCTCGAGCAGTTCGAGGCCCTCGCTGTCGAGGTCATTCGTCGGCTCGTCGAGCAGGTATGCGTCGTATCGGGACAGGAGGAGTGCGGCGAGGCCGACCCGTGCAGCCTGACCTCCGGAGAGCGCGGTCATCTCGAGATCGAGGTCGACGTCCAGCCCGATCTCGCGGACGACCGCCTCGAGCCGCTCATCGAAGTCTGCCCCGCCGAGCGAGAGCCAGGCATCGAGTGCATCGGAGTAGCCATCGCCTGCGTCAGGATCGCCGCTCGCGAGGAGGTCGGCCTGGTGATCGAGCTCTGACTGGGCGGCGGTGACATCGGTGCGCCGGGCAAGGTTCGCGCGCACTGTTTCGCCCTCTCGGAGGTCGGGCTCCTGGCTGAGGTAGCCGATGTGGGCGTTCGATGGGGAAAGCCGCACGGTCCCGGAATCCGGCTCGCGTTCCCCGGCGAGGACGCGCAATAGGGTCGACTTTCCGGCACCGTTCGGCCCGACGAGGCCGATGACATCGCCGGGTGCGACGACGAGCTCGAGGCCGGCGAACAGCTCGCGATCGCCGTGGGTCACGGAGACGCCCTTCACCTGCACGGTCGCTGCCATGATCCCATCCTGTCGTGATGCCCGGGGGTGTCCGAGCCGAGGCCTTCGCTACACGTAGATATTCGACATGTCCGAGTACCGGGGTCCGGCGATGGCGTCCAATGGAAAGACCGCTGCGATGCGGGCCAGGTCGTCGGGGGAAAGGTCGAGGGCGCCCGCGGCGATGTTCTGCTCGAGGTAGGCCGTTCGCTTCGTTCCCGGAATGGGCACGATCTGCGTGCCCTGGGCCATGACCCAGGCGAGGGCCAGCTGAATCGGCAGTACGCCCCGTTCGTCGGCGATGGCGGCGAGCGCTCGCACGAGTTCCAGGTTCTGGCCGAGGTTGTCGCCCTGGAAACGAGGATTGCCGCGACGGTGGTCGGTCTCCGGCAGCTGGTCGAGGCTGGTGATGGCCCCCGAGAAGATGCCCCGGCCCATCGGGGAGAACGGCACGAAGCCGATGCCGAGCTCGCGGGCGACGTCCAGGACCCCGTTGCCCTCGACGTCGCGCGTCCACAGCGAGTACTCGCTTTGGATGGCGGTCACGGGATGGACGGCATGCGCCCGGCGGATGGTTTCCGGTGCGGCCTCGCAGATGCCGAGGTACCGCACCTTCCCGGCATCGACGAGCCCGCGCATCGCGCCCCAGGTGTCTTCGACGGGGATGCTCCGGTCGACCCGGTGCTGGTAGTACAGGTCGATGCACTCGATCCCGAGGCGGCTGAGTGACGCGTCACAGGCAGCGCGGACATAGTCCGGATGGCCGTTGATGCGAACGCCGGATTCAACGACCTCGTGGCCGAACTTCGTGGCAATGACGACCTCGTCGCGGACGGGGGAGAGCTCGGGCGCCAGCAATTCCTCGTTGGCACCGAATCCGTAGATGTCGGCGGTGTCGAAGAAGGTGACCCCGAGTTCGAGGGCGCGGCGAATCGTCGCTCGCGACATGGCGTCGTCAGGCACCCCGTACGAATGGCTCATGCCCATGCAGCCGAGGCCCTGCTCGGAGACGGTGAGCGAGGTGCCGAGGGTGCGAGTGCGCATGTGATGTCCCGTAGTCGTAGGCGAGTCGAAAGTCATTGGCGAGTCGAATGTCGCGAGCGAGTCGAAGTGATGAGACGTGAGTCGCGCCTCGGCGCTGAGACCTCAGCCACATAAGGGTAGCCGGGGACGCCGGATCTCGAGACGTGCGCCCGCACCGGCCCGCGCCTGATTGCGACGATCCCGGCAGGCATGTCCGGGTATGTCGCGAAGGGCAATTTGAATCCAGATTGACTCACGAGAAATCCCAGTAGCCTTTTCGAAGTTCGTGCGTGCTCGGGGATGCGCGGTTGAGGCCAACTCCGGGTCAAGGGCCACTGAGGAAGGGGGCACCGGGTGAACGCGCCGAAGCGCTCGTACGTCGCGGTAGCGGTCACTGAGATCGCCTTCGGGACGGTTGGGCTCCTGCTCGGCGCTTTCGTACCCTCAGCGCCGGCGTCGCGCCTGGCTGCGGCCTCGATCGGCATCGCCGTGATCCTGCTGGGCGTGGCGACAGCCTGGCTGGGTCCACGGGTCCCAGCTGATTGGGGACTCGACATTTCGATTGGCGTCGGTGGCGGCCTGATCGCTGCGAGCACGCTGTTCATGCAGACCGCCCAGGGCCAGATGTCCGAGGGCATGCTCATTCTCGCCATCGGCGTCCTCGCCGGGATGATTCGACCGATGGCTCGCGTCGTCGCCCTGCTCGCATGGATGCTTGCCGTCTACGACATTGCCTGGCTGCTCAACCCGCGAATTGAGGGCGTCGTGGCCCTCGTCATGGTCAATGCCATCGTTGCCGTGGTGACTTCGGTTGTCCTGCGGATGGGCCACCGGTTGCGGGTGCTCGCGCATCGGGATCCGCTGACGGGCGCCCTCAACCGGCGTGGCCTGGATCTCCTCGTGCAAGACCGAATGGCGGCAGGGATGCGCGGAGCGTCTTCGGCCACCGTCCTCGTGCTCGACCTCGACGACTTCAAGGGGTTCAACGACCGCTACGGGCACTCTGCGGGCGATGCGCTCCTTGCCGAGGTCGCCGCTGCATGGCGCAGGGAATTGGCCCCCGAGGACTTGCTCATCCGCATCGGCGGTGACGAATTCGCCATCATCTTCCCCGCGGCGAGCCGCGGGCAGGTCGAGGAGGTTGTCAAACGACTGCGACGCGCACACCCGACCAGTTGGTGTCTCGGGCTCGCAGTCTGGGACCTGCGCGAATCCCTTGAGAGCGTCCTGGCCTCAGCAGATCGGGAAATGTACGCGGCGAAGCGTAGGCCGAAGGCCGATCTCGAGGCCAGCGGCACTGGCTACATGTCAGCCGATGACCCGGCCCACACCTGAGAATCGCTCGCGGTACCACGGGCCGAGGAAGTCGATGATCTCGACGCCGTCGTCGGGGTTGGATGCGCTCACCATCTTTCCATTGCCGATAAACATCGCGACGTGATGCGCGCCCTTGCCGAAGTAGAAGACGAGGTCCCCGGGGCGGATCTGCGACACCGGGACTCGACGAGTCTGGTCCCACTGCCGGTAGCTCAGGGCCGTGAGCCCAACGCCGGACTGACCCCATGCGGCCGCGGTGAGCTTCGAGCAGTCCCATGAGCGCGGCGGATTGGCGCTGTACGAGTACGGGTCGCCGACCTGCGAGAGCATGTATCGAACGGCCGCTGCAGCCCGACCCGAGCCGGGTGAACTGCCGCCCCCGGATCCACCGCCCCC
>WLOY01000088.1 GCA_009699015.1 Actinomycetota bacterium
CCTTCGCTACCTCAACGTCACCGACCGCGATCGGACGTCGCTTCGAGATGACGACCGACACGACGATGATCGCCACCGCCACGATCGCGATCGTCCAGCGCAGCCCGGTATTGGCCCCCTCGCCGATGCTCAGCGACACCACTGCAGGTGCGACGAGCAGCGCCACCAGGTTCATGACCTTGATGAGCGGGTTGATGGCCGGGCCAGCGGTGTCCTTGAACGGATCGCCGACCGTGTCGCCGATGACGGTCGCCTCGTGGGCAGGGGAACCCTTGCCACCGTGGTTGCCGTCCTCGACGAACTTCTTCGCGTTGTCCCAAGCCCCGCCCGAGTTCGACAGGAAGACAGCCATCAGCACGCCCGTCGCGATGGTGCCGGCCAGGTAGGCGCCGAGCGCTCCCACGCCGAGGCCGAAGCCGACCGCGATCGGGGTGAGCACTGCGAGCAGGCCCGGGGTGACCAACTCCCGCAGCGAGTCGCGGGTGACGATGTCGACCACCTTGCCGTACTCCGGCTTCTCGGTGCCCTCCATGATGCCCGGGTGCTCGCGGAACTGGCGACGCACCTCGTAGATCACGGCGCCCGCAGCGCGGGACACGGCGTTGATTGCCAGGCCCGAGAACAGGAACACGACTGCGGCGCCGATGATGAGGCCGACGAGGTTCGCAGGGCTCGCAACGTCGAGGATGCCGTAGTACTGCAACTGCTCCTGGAGGGTCCTGAGCGCATCCGTGCCGCCCGCCTCCTCCGTTGCCCCGATGATCGCGTCACGGAACGCACCGAACAGCGCCGTCGCGGCAAGCACGGCCGTCGCGATGGCGATGCCCTTCGTGATCGCCTTCGTGGAGTTGCCGACGGCATCGAGGCGGGTGAGCACTGCTGCGCCCTCGCCGTCGATGTCGCCCGACATCTCCGCGATGCCCTGCGCGTTGTCGGAGACCGGCCCGAAGGTGTCCATCGAGACGATGACGCCTACCGTGGTGAGCAGGCCGGTGCCGGCCAGCGCGATCGCGAACAGCGAGAGGAGCACGACGCCGCCACCGAGGAGGAAGGCGCCGTACACGGCCGCTGCGATGACGAGCGCCGAGTAGACGGCTGACTCCAGGCCGAGCGAGATGCCCGACAGGATGACCGTTGCTGCGCCCGTAAGCGAGGTCTTCGACACATCATCGACCGGGCGGCGGTTCGTCTCGGTGAAGTACGCCGTGAGCTGCTGGATGACCGCCGCAAGAATGATGCCGACGAAAACCGCTCCGATGACGTAGACGCGCGGGTTGAGGGAGTCGGCGGTCTCAATGGCAGCGATGCCACCGATGGACTCGATCTGATCCCAGGAGTCCGGAACCCAGGCGAAGACCGCAATGACGACGAGGATCGCGCTGATGACCGCGGAGATGAAGAACCCGCGGTTGATGGCGGACATGCCCGAGCGATCGCTCTTGCGCGGCGAGACGGCGAAGATGCCGATGACAGCGGTAATGACACCGATGGCCGGGATGATGAGCGGCAGGACGAGCCCGAGCTCGCCGAACGCGGCCTTGCCCAGGATGAGCGCGGCCACGAGGGTCACTGCGTAGGACTCGAAGAGGTCTGCTGCCATGCCGGCGCAATCGCCGACGTTGTCGCCGACGTTGTCCGCGATGGTCGCCGCGTTTCGGGGATCGTCCTCGGGGATGCCCTGCTCGACCTTGCCCACGAGGTCCGCGCCGACATCGGCCGCCTTCGTGAAGATGCCGCCGCCGACTCGCATGAACATCGCGAGGAGCGCTGCGCCGAAGCCGAAGCCTTCGAGCACCTTGGGAGCCTCGCCCTTGTAGACGAGCACCACGAGGGCCGCGCCGAACAGGCCCAGGCCGACCGTGAACATGCCCGCCACGCCACCGGTGCGGAACGCGATCTTCATCGCCTTCTGCTCGCCGGACTCCTTGGCTGCAGCGGCCACGCGGACGTTGCCGCGAACAGCAAGCCACATGCCCATGTAGCCGGTGATGCCGGAGAACACGGCGCCCACGAGGAAGAAGATGCTGCGGCCGATGCGCTCAGCGCTCGTCTCCGCCGGTAGGAGGAACAGGATGAAGAAGACGATCGCCGCGAAGATTGCGAGGGTCTTGAACTGGCGCGTGAGGTACGCGGACGCGCCCTCCTGGATCGCGCCGGCGATCTCCTTCATTTTGGGTGTGCCTTCACTGGCTGCGAGGACTTCGCGGACCAGAACAGCCGCAACCCCCAGAGCGGCAAGCGCGATGATGGCAACGACGACGACTGTCGTGAGGTTGCCTCCGGACAACTCGATCATGGGTCTCCTGCCTTACCGGCGTGTGTGGACCGCCGGGATCATGGGTTTGATCAACCTGCGGAGTCTACGCACCTCAGGTATACGTCCGCGGGCGGTTGGGTCACCGACCGAGTTGGGCCGACTCTAGGGAATCGAAGACGTCGATGAGCGTGTCCACGCCGGTGATCTGCAACACCTTTTTCACCCGGTCGCTCGGGGCCGCGAGGCACAGGTAGCCATCGACGTCGCGGGCCCTCGCTGCAGCCTCGATGATCGCCGCCAGACCGCTCGAATCCATGAACGGGGTGCCGGACATCTCGATGACGGTGCGACTGCTCGGCTGCATCAACGGCATGAGGAGGGCCGACATCTGCGGGGCTGCGTGAACGTCGAGATCCCCCTGCGACGTAACAACCTGCAGGTCCCCCTCGAAGGACGCACTGACAGCGAACTCCATCGGCGAACTGTGACACACCTCTCGCGTAGGTTTGGGGGTGATGACGAGATTAGTCCGGCCGAGCCCGGAAGAGGTCCTCGACCGACTCACGGCCGGACGACCCGACCGTTTGCGACATACCACCACAATTCCGGCACGCGCCGCCACGACCTCCGATTGGCCGGCTTGGGTCCCGCCCGAACTCGTCGAGGCCTGGGCAGGGCAGGGCATCGACCTGCCGTGGGCGCATCAGGTGCGGGCTGCCGAGTTCGCCCATGCCGGCCGCGACGTCGTCATCGCGACCGGGACCGCATCCGGCAAGAGCCTGGCCTTCACCCTTCCCGCACTCGCAGCCGTCCATAACGGCCTTGGCGCGCCCAATGGACGCGGTTCCACCACCTTGTACCTCGCCCCCACCAAGGCACTCGCCCATGATCAATTGCGGTCGCTCGGTGAACTAGGCCTTCCATGGCTGCGTGCGGCGACGGTAGACGGCGACGCTTCGGGCGACGAGCGGGCGTGGGCGCGCGCCCACGCCAACTACATCCTCACCAATCCGGATCTCATCCACCGGTCGATGCTCCCCCAGCACTCGACCTGGGCCCCATTCCTACGGCGGCTTGACTACATCGTCATCGACGAGTGCCACAACTACCGCGGCGTCTTCGGCGCCCATGTCGCCGCGGTCATCCGCCGGCTGCGCCGGGCCTGCGAACGCTACGGCTCAACGCCCGTCGTCATCGCCGCGTCGGCCACGGTCGCCAACCCGGACATCTCCATCGCCCGCCTCGTCGGAGGCGCCGTCGAAGCCGTCACCGACGACACCTCGCCGCGCGCCCGCAAGGTGATCGGCCTGTGGCAGCCAGCCGTCGTCGAGCGAGGTACCGGGGGTCGCGAGAGTCTCTCGCACGCGGCCGATGCCCCGCCCACCCGAAGGTCGGCGACCGCCGAGACAGCCGACCTGCTCGCCGACCTCGTTGTCGAGGGCCTGCAGAGCCTGGCCTTCATCCGGAGCCGCCGCGGTGCCGAGGCCGTCGCGATGATGACCCGCGACCTTCTCGATGAAATCGACCCGGCGCTCGCCCGAACGGTCGCGTCCTACCGAGCCGGATACCTTCCCGAGGAGCGCCGGGCCCTCGAAGGCCGGCTCCGCGATGGGTCCATCTGCGCGATGGCCGCGACGAACGCCCTCGAGCTCGGCATCGACATCTCCGGGCTCGACGCCGTGATCACCGCCGGCTGGCCCGGCACCCGCGCCTCGCTCTGGCAGCAGGTCGGCCGTGCCGGACGCAGCGGCGAGCCCGCCCTCGCCCTGTTCGTCGCGCGCGATGACCCCCTCGACACCTACATCGCCCAGCACCCGGAATCGGTGTTCGGCCAGCCCGTCGAGGCCACGGTGTTCGACCCTGAGAACCGCTACGTCCTCGCCCCGCACCTGTGCGCCGCCGCCTCTGAGTTCCCGCTCACGGCCGACGACGCCGTCCGCTGGTTCGGGCCGTCCGCCATCACGCGCCTTGACGAACTCGCCGCGACCGGCCTCCTGCGCAAGCGGCCGAACGGCTGGTTTTGGACCAGCCGGGAGCGAGCGAGCGACCTCGCAGACCTGCGCGGGACCGGCGGGCCACCCGTCCGCATCGTCGAGGAGGGCACCGGCAGGATCCTCGGCACCCTCGACAGCGCGGCCTCCCACGCGAACCTGCACCCGGGGGCCGTCTACACCCATCAGGGCGTCACCCACCTCGTCACCTCGCTCGACCTCCAGGAGGCCGTCGCCACGGTTGTGGAGCAGGAGGTCGACTACACGACCGATGCCAGCGAGGTGAGCGATATTCGCGTCACCGAAGTGCGGGAGTCTCAGCGGTGGGGCGCCGGCGAGGTCAGCTTCGGATCCGTCGAGGTGACCTCCCAGGTGGTCTCGTTCCAGCGTCGCCGCGTGCTGACCGGGGAGTTCCTCGGCGAGCAGGCCCTCGATCTGCCCGAGCGTGATCTGAGCACCACGGCGGTGTGGTGGACCGTGAGCCCCGAGCAGATCGCGTCGGCAGCGCTCGACGGCACCGACGTACCGGGGGCCGCCCATGCCGCTGAGCATGCCTCCATCGGGCTGCTCCCCCTGTTCGCCACCTGCGATCGCTGGGATATCGGCGGCGTCTCGACCGCACTGCATCCCGATACCGGTCGCGCCACCGTGTTCGTGTACGACGGCTATCCGGGTGGCGCGGGGTTCGCCGAGCACGGCTATCGGGTCATTCGCGCCTGGCTCAGCGGAACGCGGACCCTCATTGCCGAATGCGGGTGCGAGCGGGGCTGCCCATCATGCATCCAGTCACCCAAGTGCGGCAACGGCAACGACCCCCTCGACAAGGCTGGCGCCATCCGGCTCCTGGACCAGTTGCTTGCCGGATCAGTAGCCGGCCCGGGCCCGGGCTGACACCACTGGTGAGGGCCGACCAGCGGCCAAGGCCATCCGTTCGACGAGCGGAGGAGCCGGCAGTTCCACGGCCACGACGACATCGGGGCCCTCGACGCGGCATTCGGTGATCACCGCGCCGTTGGCCTCGGCAACTGCTGCTGACGCACCGCAGGGATCTGCCAGTGCCTGGGCTCCCGCGAGGGCAGCGAGGTCAGCGGCCGTCTGCGCGCGGGCCGTGACAAGTGCCGCCTGAACGACTGCGAGCCCAACGACCCCGCAGCACATGAGGACGCAGACGAGGGCCACCGTCAGGATCGTCGCGGAGCCCCGGTCAGCCGATCGCATCCGCCACCACCGCTCCAACGGCCGTCTCGCGTCGAGCGACCGCGTCATGGGAGAGGGTCAACTCCAGGCCCTCGAACAGGGGCAGCGGGATCGAGACGACCTCACGGACCGTGACGGTGACCGTCTCGTCGGCCTCTCGGATGAGCACTCGGGCCCGCGGCTCGCGCTGCACCACCCGCGCCACGGCAGCATCGCTCGACTCCCCGCGGGCGATGGCCCTCGCCACATCCCGGGCGTGTCCCGCAAGTGCAAGCGACGTGACACCGAGCCCCATCGCCCAGAGCAGCGCCGCTCCGACCATAACGAGCACGGGGATCGCGATTGCCGTCTCGAGGACCACGCTTCCACGGGAATCGTGCCCGAGATGCCGGAAGGGCCCCGACGAAATCGGGGCCCTTCCGTCGGGCCTGCATGCAGCCATCTCAGCCGATGAAACCGGAGAGGGAGTTCCGGATGATCGCCCAGATGACATCTCGAAAGGTGTCACTTGAGAAGAACTTAATGAGGACGCCGCCGAGGCCGACGATCGCCGCCGTACCCATCGCGTATTCAACCGTCGTCATTCCGCGCTCGTCGCCCTTTACTTGAGTGAGCATGTTTCGCATGTGTTCCCCCAAACCTTGACCTGTTGGTCGTGCCGACGAACGGTCGGCTCGCTTGCCTGTTGGCGTCCCTACTGTGCGTCCAGCGGATCCCTCGCCGAAAGGTCGCGAACCCCGGCTGGGGACGATGCCCGGGCACTGGGACCGCCTGTGGAAATCGGCTAGCGGCCGAGCACCATCTCGGCCATTGACGCGACCACCGGCATCGCGCCCACGAGCAGGAAGGCAGGAAGGAAGCACGCGGCAAGGGGCCCGACCGCCCGAACACCAGCCGACCGCGCCGCGACCTCGACTGCCCGCCGGTGCCGGCGCCGAAGGTCGCTTGCCGTATCCGCCAGCACCTCGGCGATCGGCGCCCCCGACGATTCGGACCGGATGAACGCGGCGGAGAGCGCCCTGAGAGACCCCTGTGGATCCGCAGCCGACCACGCCTCCGCCGAGGAGGCTCCGAGGCGCAGCGAGGCGCTCACGTGGCTGAGCATCGAACTCAGGGGCTCGTCTACGGCCGCGGCGACAGCGCCGCATGCCTGACCCGGCGGGGCGCCTGACGCGAGGGTGGCTGCAAGCAGGTCCGCCACGTCAGGAAGCTGCCTCGCGACGCCAACGCGGCGGGCTCGGGTGGATCGGGATTCGAGCCGGCCGAGCAGTCGCGGCAGGACGAATGCCGCTCCGATGCCGAGTGCCACGCCGACCATCGAGCCCATCACGACAGCGACTCCCACGCCGAACGCCGCCCCGCACGCCGTGCCCAGCCACTCCGGCGGCACCTCATCGCCCTGCGACCGAGGCCTGCCGAACATGCGCTCCACCCGCGCCTGCGGCGGCCTGGGCACGATGAGCCACGCGGCCACGGCGCACAGGAGCGCGATGAGCGCCATCACAGTTGCTTCTCCACCGCAGACACTATGCGCCCCGTCCAGATGATCCCTAGTCCGGAGAGGACGGCCCCGCCGGCGAGGCAGCCGAGGCCGAGAGGGCTGCCGAAGAGCCAGCTCACCGGATCGGCCCCCATGAGGATGCCGAGGAAAAGGCCGATGAGGGGCAAGGTCGCGAGGGTGCGGGCTGTGGCACGCGGACCGGCGAGCTGGACCTCCAATTCGCCACGAACCTCCTCGGCCGCGCGACTTGCGTCAGCAAGCCGGCTGACCGCTGCCGCCAGCCCCGTCCCCGAGGCGGACCCGACCTCCCAGCACGCGGCGAGGGATCGCAGGACCGTGTGAAACCCGGCATCGACCCGCAGCGCCTCAGGTATGTCACCGTCCAGGCGAAGCGCCGCGAGGGCGCTGGGCCAGACGGGTGGCGTGCCGGCCGCGTTCACCAGTGCCGGCCCGTGCGGTTGGCCGGCCCGGAGCTCTGCGGCTAAGGCCGACATTGCATCGATCACCCGGGCACGGTCATCTGCGTGCTGCCGGCGGGCACGGGCGCCGAACCTCGGGGGCCGTGATCCGCTCGGTGCAACTGTGGCGTCCGGCTTCGCCCCGAGCCATCGCAATCGGCGTTCGGGGGAGCCGGGGATGAACAGGAGCACCGCAGCAGCGGCAAGCAGGGCGGCGAGCACCGCGGCTCCTAGTGCCCGGCCGGGCGTGGAGCCGGAACATCCGCCTGCCCGAGTCGCTCAGTGACCGCCCGCAGCCCGGGTTCGATCACCATGGCGTCGCCGAGCCGGCGTAGCGCCGGGACCGCATGTACCCCGCCCTTGCCATCGTGGCTCAGCGAGTAGAGCCCGCTCACCACGCGCCTGCCTGACCGCTCCCGCCGGAGGTGGACGATCGCATCGAGCCCGGCCGCGAGTAATGCGTGGACAGCGGTCCGGTCAAGGCCGGCGGTGAGTCCGAGGGCCTCGATTCGCGCCGGGACGTCCTCTGCGGAGTTCGCGTGGATCGTGCCGCACCCGCCCTCGTGGCCGGTGTTGAGTGCCGACAGCAGTTCGATGACCTCCGGGCCCCTCACCTCGCCCACGACGATGCGGTCCGGACGCATCCGCAGCGATTGCCTCACGAGTTCGCGCATCGTTACGGCGCCTGCGCCTTCGATGTTCGCGAGCCGCGCCTGCAGCCGAACGACATGCGGATGATCCGGCAGCAGCTCAGCTGAGTCCTCGACCATGATGATCCGCTCACTGTCGGGGACAAGACCGAGCAGGCTCGAGAGCACGGTTGTCTTACCCGTTCCGGTTCCGCCGGACACGACGAATGCGAGCCTGGCCGCGACGAGCGCTCGCAGCCATTGCGCCCCGAACTCGTCGATGCTGCCGGCGTCGACGAGTTCGGGAAGGGTGAAGGCCTGACGGCGCGGCACCCGCAGCGAAATCACGGTGCCGTCGGTCGCAATCGGCGCGATGACCGCATGCAGACGGGTTCCGTCGACGAGCCGCGCATCGACATAGGGGGTCGCGTCATCGAGTCGCCGGCCGACCGCTGCCGCCAGCCGCTGGGCGAGCCTGCGCACCTCGTCATCCGAGGCGAAGCTCACGGGGGCCCGCTGGAGGCCCTGCCCTCGATCGATCCACACGGCATTCGGTCCGTTGACGAGGACATCGGTGACGTCCGGCTGCTGGAGGAGCGCTTGGAGCGGGCCGGCCCCAACGAGTTCGCGACGCAGGCTCTCGACGAGGGATAGGACAGCCTCATCGCCGAGGACGACGCCCTCCGCGCGAAGGGCCGATGCCACCCGGCCCGGGGTCGCCTCGGCATGGCCTGCAACGAGCCTGGACCGGACCCTGTCGATGAGGGGCTGGCTCATGCTGCAGGCCCGTTCGCGCGAAGGGCGTCGGCAAGCACCGCGCGCACCGCCTTTGCGTAGGCGTCGTTTGCGAGGAGGGGCTCGCCTCGATCCTCCCGCGTTGCGATCTGCAGTTGCTCCGGCACCACTCGAAGCGAGGCAAGGCCAAGGGCGCGCTCCACCTCCCTGGCGGCGACGCCGCGTGATGTCGCCCGCACGACGACGCTCAGGTCTTTCGTGAAGGAGCGCAGCCACGGGAGGGCTGCCGCCGCAGCTGCGATCCCGCGGACTCGGCCGGGCACGAGGAGGATCACGCGGTCAGCGCGGTCGAGCATGTCGGGAGCCGATGCCCACGTCGAGCGCGGGACATCGATGAAGACCTGCTCATACCCGCGCACACCCGCGGCGAGAACCGCGGCGAACGCCTCGGCAGGGACGGCCACGGCATCGGCCCGGCCATGCGACAGGAGCGCCACTCCGTCTGGATGCGGGAGCGCGTAGTCGAGGGTGGTCGCGCTCAGGCGTCCGGCGGCCGCGGCCAGATCGGGCCAGCGAATCCCTGAGGCCTCCTCCGCTCCGAGGAGGAGATCGAGCCCTCCGCCATGGGCATCGCCGTCGATGAGGAGCACCCGGCCGCTGATGGACTGGGCGGCGAGCGCGAGGCTGCCCGCGAGGGTAGAGACCCCCGAACCGCCCGAGGCACTGGTGACGGCCGTGATGAATCCGCCGCGGGACGGCCCGTCGACTGATTCGCCGAGCCGCTGAATCAGCCAGCCGCCGCCGTCTGGCAATTGCACTACGTGCTCGGCGCCCAGCTCCACTGCATCGCGCCAGATCTCGCCGGTCACGCCCCCTTCATCGTGGGCCCCCGCGCCAACGAGCACCACACCGGCCCGCCTCGCGGGGCGGTCTTCTGCGAGGGCGCCGGCAAGGTCGGCGCCCACCATGATGAGCGGCGCCGACGCCCAGCCGCCCCTGACGGCCTCGAGATCGGCATGAACGTCAATTTCGACGGCAACCGCCGCCGCCATTCGAAGCACCTGCTCGATCATCGCGCCATCTGCCGTGATGAGTACCGGGAGACGCCCAAAGCCTTGATTTCCTCGCTCCATGCAGGGCAGCATCCTTCGGTGCGCGCTTCCGGGGCAATGCTCCGTCCACAGCTGTGGACGGAGCGCCAAGATCCTGTGGATAAGTCCCGGCTTGAGCCTGGCTCGGGCAGGGGATACCGTCCGTGAATGGGATCTGCAGCCTTCTTCGACCTCGACAAGACGATCCTCGCGAAGTCCAGCTCATTCGCGTTCGCCAAGCCCCTCTACAAAGGCGGGCTTATCGGCAGGGGCGATGTCGTGCGCAGCGCCTACGCCCAGTTCGTGTACCTCGCCTCGGGCGCCGACCACCAGCAGATGGAGTCGATGCGCGAGTACATGTCGAAGCTCGTCGCAGGATGGGACGTCGGACAGGTCCGTCAGATCGTCGCCGAGACCCTCGACGAGATCGTCGACCCGATGATCTATCAGGAGGCTGTCGAGCTCATCGCCCTCCACAAGGCCGCCGGCCGCGCCGTCATCATCATCTCCTCGAGCGGCACTGACGTCGTCGAGCCCATCGGCGAGCGACTCGGGGCCGACATCGCGATCGGAACACAGGTCGCCATCGAGGATGGCCACTACACCGGCGAAATCCTGTTCTACGCCTATGGCGAGGGCAAGGCTGACGCCATGCGCGCACTCGCCGCCGAGCACGGGTATGACCTCGACGAGTCCTTCGCCTACACCGACTCCCACACCGACCTGCCGATGCTCGAACTCGTCGGCAACCCCGTTGCGGTCAATCCCGACAGCGGCCTTCGCGGGATCGCCGTCGAGCGAGACTGGCCGATCATGGATTTCCAAAAACCGGTGGCGATGCGGGTCGGAATCGATGGAAAGCAGGCCGCCGCGGCTGCGGGAGCGGGGGTGGCCATCGGCGCCGTCGCCCTCGGGATCGCCTGGTACGCCCGCAGAAAGGCTCTCCGCGCCTAGCCGATCCGTTGCCGTTTGTCCCTACTTCATGAGGCAAACGGGGAGTTCATGGGACAAACGGGGAGCGGACCGCCGCTGCGCCCTGGGCGCACGCGGCGGCCTGCCACCCGATGAACGCGAGCACCCCCTCGCGGGTTCCCGACGCATAGCCCTGCAGCGCACGCACATACGCCGGCCGGCCCATCTCGAACATCCCGTGCTCCGGGATGCTGAACAGCGACGGATCAACCCCGCGACCGGCGGTAACCAGCCGCACCGCAGCCCGCGCGACCATGCCGGAGCCCCAGGTAAACGGCCGGATTACGGCGAGCTCCGCGTGTGCAATCGCCGCGACGAGCAGCGCAGGTGCCTCCGTTGGCGTCGTGAGCGTCCGCGCGAGCAGTGACAGCCGCTCGGCCGCAACTGTCGCCGACGGCACGCCGCCGAGGTGCAACGGATCATCGGCCCGCTCGCCAGAGCGCGGCCGCCCGAGCTCCACGTCCGGCGCGAAGCCGGTGGCGGTGAGCGCATGCAGGTGCGCGAGCGCCTGCAAGGGCGAGGTGGCGAACACGTCGACCTGGCCGGGAACCGCGGCGGTGAGACGCATCGCGGCATCGAGCACCCGTCCCATCGGCGAGGCGTCGGGAACCGCGAGGTCGGCCCCGTCGATAGCAGCGGAATCGCGGGCACCGCGCTCGACGGAGGCGGTCGCGACTTCGACCGCATGCGTCCGGACATCCCGCCGCCAAAGGAGCGCGTCGATTTCGGCGCGAGCCGCCGCGAGCAGGGTGGCTGTCGGCGGATCCGAGGCAAGCTCGGCAAGGGGGTCGCGGCGGGAGGGCTGGCCGATCATGTCGCTGACGCTATACGTTCGCCGATCCCCGTCGGTCAGTCACATGCACCATGTACGTTGGCGTCACCATCAAGCAGAGATCCACCTATCTTGCCCTTGGGAGAACCGTGAGCACTGACGCCCTTTCCAGCCTCCAGCGCGAGGACCGCGAATTTCCGCCCACGCCCGAATTCGCGGCCCAGGCGAATGTCAACGAAGGCGCCTACGCCGTCGCGGCCGAGGACCGACTCGCATTCTGGGGTGAGCAGGCCAGGCGCCTGTCGTGGGATACGCCGTTCACCGAGGTTCTCGACTGGTCCGATGCCCCATTCGCGAAGTGGTTCGTCGGCGGACGACTCAACGTCGCCTACAACTGCGTCGACCGCCACGTCGAGGCCGGCTACGGCGACCAGGTCGCGATTCGCTTCGAGGGCGAACTCGGCGATCGTCGCGACGTCACCTACGGGCAATTGCAGAAGGAGGTCTGCCAGGCCGCGAATGCCCTGATCGAACTCGGCATCAGCACGGGCGACCGGGTGGCGATCTACATGCCGCTCATCCCCGAGGCAGTTGTCGCCATGCTCGCCTGCGCCCGCATCGGAGCGCCCCACTCCGTCGTCTTCGGGGGGTTCGCGGCAACGGCCCTCGAGAGCCGCATCAACGACGCGGAGGCCAAGCTCGTCATCACCGCCGACGGCCAGCACCGCCGGGGCGCGATCCTCCCCCTCAAGCCCGCCGTAGATGAGGCGGTCGTGAGCACCCCGACAGTGACCAACGTGCTCGTCGTCAAGCGCACCGGCATCGACGTCGAATGGCACGAGGGCCGCGACGTCTGGTGGCACGACATCGTCGATCGCCAGGTCGACACCCACGTTCCTGAAGCCTTCGACAGCGAGCACCCGCTCTTCATCCTCTACACCTCGGGCACGACCGGAACTCCGAAGGGCATCCTTCACACGACCGGGGGTTACCTCACCCAGGTGTCGTACACCCACAACGCGGTCTTCGACCTCAAGCCCGACACCGATGTCTACTGGTGCACCGCCGACATCGGCTGGATCACCGGGCACTCGTACGTCGTCTACGGCCCCCTGTCCAACCGCGTCACCCAGGTCATCTACGAGGGCACCCCCGACACGCCGACCCAGGACCGATGGTGGGACATCGTCGAGCGCCACGGCGTGACCATTTTGTACACAGCGCCAACGGCGATCCGTACCTTCATGAAGTGGGGCGATCACCTGCCGCAGGGCAAGGACCTGTCGTCCCTACGGCTGCTCGGCTCGGTGGGCGAGCCCATCAACCCGGAGGCCTGGATGTGGTACCGCGAGGTGATCGGCGGCAACCGCTGCCCGATCGTCGACACCTGGTGGCAGACCGAGACCGGCGCCATCATGATCGCTCCCCTGCCCGGCGTCACGGCATGCAAGCCGGGGTCGGCAATGCGGGCCCTGCCCGGGATCGGCGCCGACATCGTCGACGACCACGCGGTGCCCGTCAACCATGGCACCGGGGGCTACCTCATCCTCACCGAGCCGTGGCCCGCCATGCTCCGGGGCATCTGGCGCAACCCACAGCGGTACGTCGAGGGCTACTGGGAGCACTTCCCCGGGGTCTATTTCGCCGGCGATGGCGCGAAATTCGATGACGACGGCGCCATCTGGCTGCTCGGCCGGGTCGACGACGTCATGAACGTGTCGGGGCACCGCATCTCCACGACCGAGGTCGAGTCGGCGCTCGTGTCGCATCCGAAGGTGGCCGAGGCCGCCGTCGTCGGTGCGACCGACGCCATGACCGGCCAGGGGATCGTCGCATTCGTGATCCTGAGGTCCGGCGCCACCGACGACGGTTCCGGGCGCTCCTCCATCGGCCGCGAACTGCGCGACCACGTCGCCCGCGAGATCGGCCCGATCGCCAAGCCGCGCCAGATCCTCATTGTCGCCGAGCTCCCCAAGACCCGGTCGGGCAAGATCATGCGCCGACTGCTCCGCGATGTCGCGGAGCAGCGCGATGTCGGCGACTCCACGACCCTTGCCGATCCCGCCGTCATGGCCCTCATCTCGGCCGGCCTCGCCTCGAATTCCAGCGAGGACTGAGCTGGAGTAAGAGCTATGCTCGCGATCACATGAGTCAACCATTCTTCGGGCGCCTCAGCCGTCGCGAACGCGGCTGGGTCGTAGAGCAGCTTCGTGACGAGACGGTCGGCGGCGGCCTGCTGCTGATCGCGGCAATGCTCGCCCTCGTGTGGGCCAACTCCCCTTGGGCCGACTCATACGCGGCTCTCGTCGCACTCCCGGTTGGCCCAGCGAGCTTGGGCCTTCAGCTTCCCCTCGGTGTCTGGGCGGCCGATGGACTGCTTTCGGTCTTCTTCCTCGTCGTCGGCCTCGAGCTCAAGCACGAGCTCGTCCTCGGCTCACTGAGCAAGCCGGCCCAGGCCGTCGTCCCCGTTGCCGCCGCCCTGGGCGGCATGATCCTGCCCGCAGTGATCTTCGTCATCGTGAA
>WLOY01000089.1 GCA_009699015.1 Actinomycetota bacterium
CATCGCCGAGTCGCGCTACATCGCGAAGGATGCCGTCGAGCTCATCGACGTCGACTACGAGCCACTCGAGCCGGTCATGGATGCCAAGCGTGCGATGGATCCGGGCGCACCGGTCATCCGCGACGACAAGGGCCAGACCGACAACAGCCTCACCGATGTCCACGGTCACAAGACCTGGGAGTCCGGCAACGCGATCAGCACGGCGGAGGCAATCGCCCGCGCCGAGGCCGACCCCAACTGCGTCGTCGTGACGCAGGAGGTCATGTACCCGCGCGTGCATCCGGCTCCGATGGAGACCTGCGGCTCGGTGGCCCACATGGACAAGGTCACCGGCCAGCTGACCCTGTACACGACCAGCCAGGCACCGCACGCCCATCGCACGGTCTACGCGATGGTCGCCGGCCTGCCGGAGCAGAAGATCCGGGTGATCTCGCCCGACATCGGCGGAGGCTTCGGCAACAAGGTCGGCGTCTACCCCGGCTACGTCCTGTCGATCCTCGGAACAATCGTGACCGGCAAGCCGGTGAAGTGGATCGAGGATCGCGGCGAGAACCTCATGTCGACCTCCTTCGCCCGCGACTACCACATGACCGGCAAGATCGCGGCGACGAAGGATGGCAAAATCCTCGCCGTCGACGTCGACGTCCTCGCCGATCACGGCGCATTCAATGGCGTGGCCCAGCCGACCAACTACCCGGCCGGCTTCTTCCACATCTTCTCGGGCTCTTACGACTACCCGGATGCGCACTGCAAGGTCACCCCGGTCTACACGAACAAGGCCCCCGGTGGCGTCGCGTACGCGTGCTCGTTCCGCATCACCGAGGCGGTCTACGTCATTGAGCGGCTGGTCGACTGCCTCGCAGCCGAGCTCGGCATGGACCCTGCGGAGCTGCGCCTGAAGAACCTGCTCAAGCCTGAGCAATTCCCGTACACCTCGCCCACGGGCTGGGTCTACGACTCGGGCCAGTACGAGAAGACCATGCGCGTCGCAATGGAGATCGCCGGCTACGACGAGCTTCGTCGCGAGCAGGCCGAGAAGCGTGCCCGCGGTGAATACATGGGCATCGGCATCTCGTTCTTCACCGAGGGCGTGGGCGCCGGCCCGCGCAAGGACATGGACATCCTCGGCCTGGGTATGGCGGACGGCATCGAGCTGCGCGTTCATCCGACGGGCAAGGCAGTGCTGCGTCTTTCGGTGATGTCGCAGGGTCAAGGCCATGAGACCACCTATGCACAGATCGTTGCGCATGAGCTCGGAATCCCGCCGGAGGACATCGACGTCGTCAACGGCGACACCGATCAGACACCGTTCGGCCTCGGCACCTACGGGTCGCGGTCGATGCCGGTTTCCGGTGCTGCGGCAGCCATCGTCTCGCGCAAGGTCAAGGAGCGCGCTCGCATCGTCGCCGCAGCGGCGCTCGAGTGCTCTCCCGATGACCTCGAGTGGGAGCTCGGACGCTGGTCGGTCAAGGGCGACAAGGAGCGCGGCAAGACGATCCAGGAGATCGCCCTGCTGTCGCACAGCTCGCTCGAGCTGCCCGAGGGCGTCGAGGGTCACCTCGATGCGACAGCGGTCTACAACCCGCCGAACCTCACCTACCCGTACGGCGCCTACATCTGCGTCGTCGATGTAGACCCCGGCACCGGCGTGGTCAAGGTCCGTCGCTTCATCGCAGTCGATGACTGCGGCACGCGCGTCAATCCGATGCTCGTCGACGGCCAGGTTCACGGCGGAATCGCGGACGGCATCGGGATGGCGCTCATGGAGCTCATCGCATTCGATACCGACGGCAACAACCTCGGTGGTTCATTCATGGACTACCTGCTCCCGACCTCGATGGAGTGCCCCTCCTTCGAGCTCGGCGAGACGGTCACGCCGTCGCCGCACCACCCAATCGGCGCCAAGGGCGTCGGCGAGTCGGCCACCGTCGGATCACCGGCAGCGGTCGTCAACGCGGTCATGGATGCGCTCGCACCGTTCGGGGTGCGTCACGCGGACATGCCGCTGACCCCGTCGAACGTGTGGCGCGCGATTCAGGGCAACCCGATTCGCGTAGACATGGCAATCGAGTAACAATCACCTCATGACGACGCGGGCGTTGCACGAGCGGGCAGAACGGCTTCGAGCCGATCGCATCCCATTCGTGCACGCCCGCGTCGTTCTTGCTGAGAAGCCAACGTCGGCCAAGCCCGGCGATGAGGCGCTCGTGCTCATGGACGGCACGATCGAGGGCTTCGTCGGCGGCCAGTGCGCCCAGGCGACCGTTCGCGCGCAGGGCCTCGAGCTCATGCAGCGCGGCGCGACGATGCTGCTGCGCATCGCCCCGAACCCCGAGCCGGAGCAGTCGGGCAAGACCGTCGTCCACAATGCGTGCCTCTCCGGCGGCACCCTGGAGATCTTCATGGAGTCGGTGCTCCCCGCGCCCGTCGTGCATATCGAGGGCGACAGCCCCATTGCCCGTGCGATGGCGGCCGTCGGCTCAGCGCTCGGCTACGACGTCCAGCCCTACTCCGGCACCGACCTCAACGTCGTCGATGCCCTCCTCATCGCAACGCACGGCTTCGGCGAGGAGCCCGCGCTCATCACGGCCCTCGACGCCGGCGTCCCCTACATCGGCATGATCGCGAGCCCCAAGCGGGCGAAGGCGGTCCTCGACTCCCTCGACATCGACCCGCCCCTCAAGGCACGGGTCCATGCGCCGGCCGGCCTCGACATCGGGGCGCGCACGCCCGAGGAGGTCGCGCTCTCGGTATTCGCCCAGATCATCGAGGAGCGACGCGCCCCCACCCGCATTCGCGAGCTCCCGCTGATGACGTCCTTCGCGACTGCGACATCGGGGGCCGCATCCTCGTCTGCCACCGCCATCGACCCGATCTGCCAGATGACCGTCGCGGCCGTGCCCACGAGCATCCACGCGGAGATCGACGGAACCACCTGGTACTTCTGCTGCCCAGGCTGCCGCGACACGTTCGTCGCAGCGCAACCCTCGACCGTGACAGGCTGACATGTCGACCCTTGCCGAGCAGGTTCCGGACGCCGCTGGCCTCATCGCCGGCCTCGCAGCCCACGACTACCTCGCCGAATCAGGGCTTGCCACCGCGCTCTTCTGCGCGGTGCGCCTCCCCCAGCCGCTCCTCCTCGAGGGCGAGGCGGGGGTCGGCAAAACGCAGGCCGCCAAATCGCTCGCCGAGATGCTCAACACACCCCTCATCCGGCTTCAGTGCTTCGAGGGCATCGACGCATCCGAGGCCCTCTATGAATGGAATTACCCGCGCCAGCTGCTCGGCATCCGAGTGGCTGAGGCACGCGGCGCCGACCTCAGCGAGGAGTCGCTGTTCTCCCGCGACTACCTCATCGAGCGGCCCCTTCTCCAGGCCCTCGAGCACCCCGGGCCCAATCCGGCCGTGCTCCTCATCGACGAGATCGACCGCGCCGACGAGGAGTTCGAGGCCTTCCTGTTCGAGATGCTCGCCGAATCCGCGGTCACCGTCCCCGAGATCGGCACCCTGACCGCCAAGGTCCCGCCGGTCGTCATCCTCACCTCGAACCGGACCCGCGACCTGCACGATGCGCTCAAGCGGCGCTGCCTCTACCACTGGATCGACTACCCGAGCCTTGAGCATGCCGTCCAGATCGTCCGGCTGCGCGTGCCGGAGGCCTCCGCAGACCTCGCCGCCCAGGTGGCAGGAGCGGTCGAGCGCCTGCGAAGCCTCGACGTGCAAAAGCCCCCTGGCGTCGCGGAGGCAATCGACTGGGTGCACGCGGCGACCCTGCTCGGCATCAAGACCCTCGATGCTGATGCGGTCGATCTCACGATGGGCTCAGTCCTGAAGTACCGGGAGGATCAGGACCTCGCTCGCGCTGAGGGCCTCTCCTGGGTCGCAGGTGCCTGAGTCACCGGCCGAACCAGTTTCCCCGGTCGAACCAGTCTCCCTGGTCGAACGAGATTCGGCTCACCCGCGTCGGCCGAGCAGCCTCGCCGACATCGTCGCGACCTTCGGACACCTTCTTCACCACGCCGGGGTTCCCACGACTCCCGAGCGCAGTGCGCGTTTCGGCGCCGCCGTGGTGCTCGCCTCCCCGCAGCTCGTCGACGAGCTCTACTGGATAGGCCGGGTCACGCTCCTCACCGCGCACGACCAGGTCGAGATCTACGACCGCGCATTCCAGCAGGTCTTCCGGGGGATCATCGACATCGCAGACTTCCGCGGTGACAGCAGTGCCCCGCCGCCGCCATCGTCCGCGCCGTCCGACGAGAAGCTGCCATCCGACCCGAATCGCGAGGGCGAGTCGAAGTCCGGGCCACGCGGCACGAGCGCGACCCCGGGCCCGACCGCGACAAGCGAGGACGACGATGACGAGGAGGAGCCGAGCATCCTCGCCGCAGTGAGCGATGAGGAGCGCCTCGCGAGCAAGGAGTTCGCGGCCTGCACCGAGGAGGAGCTCGCGCTTATCCGCCGACTGGTGGAGCAACTGCCGCTCGTCCCCCCGATGCGCCGGGGGCGCCGGCTGCGCCGGCACCGGGCCGGGTCACGGCTCGATATTCGCAGCACCCTGCGGCGCTCGCATCGAACGATGGGCGATCCCGTCGAGCTCATCACCCGCCGCCGCAAGGAACGGCCGCGCCGGATTGTCCTCATCGCCGACGTCTCTGGGTCGATGGAGCCGTACGCACGGGTGTACCTGCACCTCATGCGCGGTGCCGTGCAGGCCCTGCACGCCGAGGCCTTCGTCTTCGCGACCCGGCTCACCCGGCTCACCCGCCCCCTCGCCCAGTCGCAGCCGGACATCGCGTATCGAAAGGCCACGAAGGCAACCCCCGACTGGTCGGGCGGCACGCGAATCGGCCGGGCGCTGCACGAGTTCATCGACGAGCACGGACGCCGCGGCATGGCACGCGGTGCCGTCATCGTCATCGTGTCCGACGGCTGGGAGATCGATGACCCTGCAGCCATAGGGGAGGCCATGGCCCGGCTTTCGCGACTCGCGCACCGCGTCATCTGGGTGAATCCCCGCAAGGCAGCGGTCTCGTACGAGCCGCTCGTCGGCGGCATGGCGGCAGCACTGCCCTACATCGACACGTTCGTCCCCGGTCACTCCATCGATGCCCTCGAGGAGGTGCTGGACGCCATCCGCCTCGGGGCCAAGCGACCGGCGAGCGCGAAGGCCAGGCCGTAGGGTGCAACCATGACCGCGACGCCCGGCGAGTTCACCCACCTGAATGACCGCGGCGAGGCCCGCATGGTCGATGTCACCGAGAAGATGGTGACGGTGCGGTCTGCGACCGCCCGCTGCCGGGTCTCGGTGTCGGAGCAGGTGGCATCGATGCTCCTCTCCGGCGGAATGCCGAAGGGCGATGCGCTCGCTGTCGCACGGATCGCCGCGATCACGGCCACGAAGCGAACCCCTGATCTCATCCCGCTCTGCCACCCGCTGGCGATCCACGGCGTCGATGTCGATGTCCGGGTGGATGTCGCCTCGTCGACCGTCGAGATCCTCGTGACGGTCCGCACCGCGGATCGCACCGGTGTCGAGATGGAGGCCCTCACCGGGGCCGCGGTCGGTGGCCTCGCGGTCATCGACATGGTGAAGGGCACCGACCGGCTCGCATCAATCGCCGAGGTCGTGCTCCTCGAGAAGCTGGGCGGACGCTCCGGGCACTGGACGAGGCCGGCATGAGCTACCGGGCAGCGGTCATCACGGCTTCGAATCGCAGCGCCGCGGGCTTGCGTCCAGATACCTCCGGTCCGATCCTCGTCGCCGGCCTTCGCGATCTCGGCATCGAGGTGGGTGATCCCCTCGTAGTCCCGGACGGCGAGCCTGTCGGCCAGGCCCTGCGCGACGCGGTTGCGTCCGGCATCGACCTCATCCTCACGACCGGCGGAACCGGACTCTCCCCCACCGACCGCACCCCGGAGATGACCCGGCTCGTCATCGACCGCGAGGTCCCCGGCCTCGCCGACGCCATCCGCGACCACGGCACGCAGCACGGGATCGCCACTGCCGTGCTCTCCCGGGGCATTGCCGGCCTAGCCGGCCGCGTCCTCATCATCAATGCGCCGGGATCCCCGGGCGGCTGTCGCGATGCGATCGCGGCCCTGAGTCCCGTCCTCGTCCATGCCCTCGACCAGATCAGCGGCCTTGACCACTGATCAACCGAAAGAGGTTGGCCCACTGAACGCGGACTGGACCGCGATCGTGCTCACCGGAGGCGCCGGAACCCGAATGGGACGGGAGAAGCCCGGCGTCGTGCTCGGCGATTTCACCCTCGTCGACCATGTGCTCAGGGGCCTGCCCACCGGGGTCGAGGTCATCGTCGTGGGTCCTGACCTGCCCGAGCCGCCCCGTCCGGTCACCTGCACGAGGGAGTCACCGGTGGGAGGCGGTCCGGTGGCCGGCCTCGCCGCAGGCCTGGATCTCGTGACGACGCAGATAACCGGTGTCATCGCGACCGACATGCCCTTCGCGGGTGGGCTCCTCTCACACCTGACGCACCGCATTCCGGAGGGTGCAGACGCGCTCGTCCCGGTGGACGCCGCCGGTCACCGTCAGCCGCTCTGCGCCGCCTACCGCACCACTGGGCTGCGCACTGCAGTGAAGGCCCTCGGCGAAGTGCAGGATGCATCCATGCGAAGCCTCCTCGATCATCTGGTCGTCGCGGAGATCACCTTGACGGACCTCGCCGAGATCCACGACGTCAGCTCGCTGCTGGACATAGACACGCCGAGCGATCTCGAGCGCTCCCGCGCGATAATGCTCGAGACGAAGGGTGTTCAAATGGATAGCGGGATGACTCATGGATGACTGGATAAGTGCGGCCTGCCTGGACCTCGGCATCAGCCCGCCCGTGAACATCCCCGAGATCCTCGACCTGGCCCGGGATGCCGCGCACAATGTCGAACGACCGGCCGCTCCCATCTCCACCTACCTCCTTGGCTACGCCGTGGCGCAGGGTGCCGACCTCACTGAGGCCGCCGCGCGACTGTCTCGGTTGGCAACCGGGTGGGTCGCGCAGGAGTGAACCCGCTGGCGGAGGCGAGCTGGCAGGGGGCCCGCGAGGCCGCGGCCATGGTGATCGGCGTCCTTCTCCCCGAGCAGGCGCCGGTGCATTTCAGCCCCGGGCGGGTCCTCGCGACGAACTGCGTCGCCCTGTGCGACCTGCCGAGCTTCGACAGCTCAGCGATGGACGGCTGGGCAGTTGCCGGCGCCGGGCCCTGGGCAATCGTCGGTGATGCGCGCGCCGGCTCACCCCTCGCCCAGCCGCTCGCACCGGGCACCGCTGCGCGGATCGCGACAGGCGCCGTGGTGCCCACCGGCACCGGATCGGTGATCCGGTGGGAGGACGCTCGAATCACGGACGGCCTCGTCCACGCCGAGCCTGCCCCCGGATCCGACATCCGGAGCGCCGGCGAGGAGTGCCGGGCGGGTGACCTCATCGCCCGGGCCGGCACCGTGGTGACGCCGGCCCTCGCCGGCTTCCTTGCGGCCACGGGTCACGACCACGTCGCCGTCGTTCGCCGGCCGCGCATCCACGTCCTGCTCCTCGGCGACGAACTCCAGCAATCAGGGATCCCGAGCGGCGGGCGCGTGCGCGACTCGTTGGGACCACAACTGCCTGGCTGGCTCTCGCGCATGGGCGCCGAGGTCCTCGCCGGCGACCTCGTGGCCGATGACCTCGGGGAGGTCGCGTCGACCCTCGCGCAGGCAGCCGTGGAGAGTGACCTCGTCATCACGACGGGCGGCACCGCGGCAGGGCCCCGCGACCACCTTCGCGCCGCCATCGAGCGCAATGCGGGCAAGATCCTCGTCGACTGCGTTGCCGTTCGGCCGGGTCATCCGATGCTCCTCGCCGAGTTCGCGACTCATGACAGTCGCCGGGTCCCGATCATCGGCCTGCCCGGCAACCCGCACTCGGCGATCGTCGGGCTGCTCACGCTCGCTGAGCCGCTTATCGACGCCATGCTCGGACGGCCGAGGACTCCACTCGCCATGGTGTCGACCGCAAGCGAACTGCGCGCTCCGAAGGACCACACTCGGCTCATCGCCGGGAACCTCGTCGATGGCCGATTCGAACTCTCCCCCTACGGCGGTTCCGCGATGCTCCGCGGCCTCGCGCAGTCGTCCGGGTTCGCCGTCGTCCCCGAGGGCACGACCCCCGAGGGAGCCCATGTTCAATGGCTGCCCCTGCCATAGCGAACCTGTCCATCGCCGTGATGTGTTGCCCTTCCACCATGGAAACGCCTAGGGTTCGAAGGAACCAAGGAGCCTTCGATGACCGATGTGGCGCGACTCTCGGCGATCGGGATGTCCGAGCTCATCCGGAGGCGTGAGCTCTCGCCCACCGAATGCACGGTCGCGGTCCTCGACCGGATGGCCGAATGGGCGCCAGCGCTCAACCCGTTCGTCGACTTCGACCCCGAGGGTGCGCTCATCCAGGCTCGGGCGGCGACCGATGTCATGCGTCATGGCGCCGAGATCGGCCCGCTGCACGGCGTTCCGGTGACCGTCAAGAGCAATCAGGCGGTCCGCGGCTTTTCGACCCGGCGCGGGTCCCGGCTCACGTCGACCGAGCCTGCGCCAGCCGACGCTCCGCTCGTCTCGCGCCTTCGAAGGGCCGGGGCCATCGTCGTTGGCACGACGACGATGACCGAGCAGGGCTGGTCTGCAACCGGCGACAGCCCCCTCACCGGGGCCACCCACAATCCGTGGATGTTCGGCCGCACCGCAGGCGGCTCATCCTCCGGGGCTGCGGCCTTGGCCGGCGCCGGCTGCGGCCCCCTCCACGTCGGCACCGACGGTGCCGGATCCATCAGGATCCCGGCGCACTTCTGCGGCGCGGTCGGCTTCAAGCCCACCTACGGCCGCGTCCCCTACGTGCCGGTGCCGAACAATGCGAACCTCTCGCATGCGGGCCCGATCACCCGCTCGGTCCGCGATGCCGCCCTCATGACCGCCGTCATGTCGGGTCCGCATAAGCGCGATTCCATCAGCCTGCCCGGCACCATGAGCCCCGAAGTCGAAAGCGGCGATCTCGCCGGGATTCGCATCGCCTTCAGCCCCGATCTCGGTCACGCGCGGGTCGATCCCGAAGTCGCCCGGATCGTGCAGCGTGCGCTTTCCGCGTTCACCCACGCCGGAGCCGTCGTCGAACCCGTCAGCCCCTCGTGGGGTCCGGACGGCCCCGCCATCATCCGTGACATGTGGGGCCTGGACGTCCTCGGATTCCTTCCCGGCGACACGGTGCGGGAAAGCCTTATGGACCCAGGGCTCGTCGCCTGCATTCGCGATTTCGAGCACTTCAGTGCCATCGAGGGCATCAACGCAACCGGTCGCCGGCTCGCATACGCCGCCGCGGTCAACGCCTGGTTCCCGGACGACGACTGGGATGTCATCGTGACGCCGAGCGCGTCGGTCACGGCATTCCCTGTCGGGCGACTGCAGCCCGAAGCCTGGCCGCAGCACCCGTGGGACTGGATCAGCTGGGCGGATTTCTCCTACCCGTTCAACCTCTCCCACGGCCCGGCTATCAGCGTGCCCTGCGGGCTGTCGGCCGAGGGGCTGCCCGTCGGCCTGCAGATCGCCGGCCCGCGCCTCGGCGACGCCATCGTGCTGCGCGTGGCCGCCGCATTCCTCGAGGCCCAGCCGTTCAACGAGTGGCCAAACCCGCCGGGCGATGACGTCCGGGTGGGCATCTCGGTCGATGAGACCACGGAACCCACCCGGGAGGCAGCAGCCTGACGGCTTTCGCAATCATCGCAGCACCGCTACGCGCCTTGCAGCACCGCTGCATTCACTGCAGCAGTGCTGCAAGGAGCAGCGACCCGGCGAATCCGCCCACCACCAGCCCGCCCGTCCACACCCGCTCGATCGCATACGACTCCGGGATCATCGTGTCGGAGATCATGGCAAGGAGCGCGCCCGCCGCAAAGGTCTGCACGACCCCGGTGAGCGTCCCGTCATCTGAGGCGAGCACCGTGTGGCCGAGCCCCGCGGAGACAGCACTCGTGGCAACGACGGCGGACCACATGAGCAGGACCCGGCCCATGGGCCACCTGCGAGCTCGAAGGCCCGCCGACGCCGCCATGCCCTCGGGCAGGTTCGAGAGCCCGATGCCGACGAGGAGCGGGAGGCTCACCCCGCCGGTGAGCACCGAGAGGCCGAGGACGAAGGACTCCGGGATGCCGTCCAGTGCGCTGCCGAGCACGATTCCGAGGGGGTTGTCGTCGCCCTCGCTCGCCGGGTTCTTGCGCCGCTTGCCACCGCGCATCTCGATGAGGCGACTGCCGAGGACGAAGGCTGCTGCTCCGGCGAGCAACGACACGGCGATCCACGGGAGATCCAGTGAGTGCTGGGCGTCGGCCACGAGGTCGTAGGCGACCGAGCCGATGAGGAGCCCGCTTCCGATCGCCATGACGGCAGCGGTGAGTCGCACTGAGGGACGAAGCAGGTAGGCGACGAGGGCGCCGACGATGAGCGTCGACGATGAGAGCGCCCCCCATCCTGCAGCTTCGAGCATGGGGTTCAGTCTGGCCCAATGGCTCCAGTGACGAGGTCTCTACATGAACCTTCAGGCGGTATCAGTTGCCCGCCCACTCGGTGCGGATTCTGGAGCAGCGGCCCAACAATGAATTCGTAAGCGGCGAGCGCGATCGATGAGGGCAGCACGTCGGAAAGCTGACGTCTCGCCGTGGCAGTGATGACGAGCTCGAACGTCGGCGCGCTATTCACCGGTTGCGCGGGCGCGCATGGCCGTGGCGAGCGTGTCGAGATCCGCCACCCGCCCCTCGGCGAGATCCGCCTCGGACTCAGTCAGCTGCCGGATGAGTGCCCCGTCGGACAGAACGGCGATGGTTTCCTCCTGTCGCTCGATGTCGTCGGGCGACATGATCACGGCCGAGGGCTTGCCATGGCCGGTCACGGTGACTCTCTCGTGCTGACCGCTCACCCGACTGACGACTTCATACAGGTGAGCCTTCACTTCGGCGAGTGGCATCGTAGACATGGTCATCAGTCTGACTATTTTGCTCAGCCTGGGCACATCTGAGATTGAATCTTCGATTTGTCCATCGTCGCAGCTGTCCCTCCCGGTGGGCCTACGCTGAAGCGATGTCCGCTGTCATGTGGTTCCGCCGCGACCTCCGCCTCCTCGACAACCCAGCGCTGCTCGCGGCCATCACTGCGGCGCGCGACTCGGGCGACGACCGCGTCGTCCCCCTCTTCGTGCTCGACGAGGCGCTTTGGGGGCCGGCCGGCTCGGTGCGCCAGGCCTACCTCACCCGGTCCCTCGATGCGCTGCGCGCCTCGCTCGGCGGCTCGCTCCTCATTCGCCACGGAGACCCCGTCAGCGTGCTCCCCGAGGTGGTGCGCGCAGCGGGCGCCGCGAGCGTCCACATCGCCGAGGACTTCGGGCCCTATGGCCGGTCGCGTGACATCGCGGTCGAGGGGGCCCTCGGGGGCGTCCCCCTCGTGCGCACCGGCTCGCCCTACGCCGTCGCACCGGGGCGGGTCACGAAGGACGACGGCACCGCCTACCGGGTGTTCACGCCGTTCTACCGCGCCTGGATGCGCCACGGCTGGCGCGCTCCCGCCGATGACATCCCCGCGAACGTCGACTGGCGGCTGCCCATGGCGACCGACGGAATCCCGGCTGCGCCCGACCTCGGGGCTCTCATCCTGCCCGCGGCCGGGGAGCAGGCCGCGTGGGAGCGCTGGGAGTCCTTTCGATCCTCGGGCCTCGCCGATTACGCCGAGAACCGGAACCGAGCCGACCTCGCCGGCACGAGCGCCCTCGGCCACCACCTCAAGTGGGGCGAGATCCATCCGCGGAGCATGCTCGTGGAGCTCACTGACAGCGATGAGGTGTTTCGAAAGGAGATCTGCTGGCGGGAGTTCTACGCGGAGGTGCTCGCCCATCGGCCCGACTCAGCACGCGTGTCCCTCAACGAGCGTTTCGACCAACAGATGCGCTGGAGCGAGGGCCCGGCCGCCGAAGATGCCTTCACCGCCTGGGCTCAGGGGCGAACCGGCTACCCCTTCGTCGATGCGGGGATGCGCCAGCTGCGTGCCGAGGGCTGGGTCCACAACCGGGTGCGGATGGTCGTCGCCAGCTTCCTCGTCAAGGACCTGCACCTGCCCTGGCAGCGGGGCGCCGCTGAGTTCATGCACTGGCTTCGCGACGGCGACCTCGCGAGCAACGCGCACGGCTGGCAGTGGACCGCCGGATGCGGGACCGACGCCTCCCCGTTCTACCGGGTCTTCAACCCGGTGGCCCAGGGCCTGCGATTCGATCCTGACGGCGCCTACGTCCGGCATTACGTCCCGGAGCTTGCCCACCTCGCGGGAGCGGCCGCGCAGGAGCCCTGGGACCACCCGGACGGATACGACCACGCCTACCCGCAAAGAATCGTCGACCACAAGGTGGAGCGAGAGGTCGCGTTGGCCGACCTAGCCGAGATGAAGAAGCCATAGTTGCGGCCAGACGCATCGCGAATCCCGACGAAGACCTCGGCAGAGCGGCTCTCATCGGGATTCGAGGTGCATCTGACTCATGCGAGACACCAGCCGCTCGGGGGCTAGGGCACCGGGTGATGCGCGTCGTACTGCCAGAACGACGGCACCGCCCGCGCGAGACCGACCGCAAGCAGCACGCATGCGACGCCCCCGGAGATAACCGACACCGTCTCGCCGAACATGACCGCCACGGTGCCCGCCTCGACATCGCCGAGGCGCGGGCCACCGGCCACGACCACCGTGAACACCCCCTGAAGTCTGCCTCGGTACTCATCGGGCGTCGCAGCCTGAAGGATCGTGGACCGGAACACGGCCGACACGTTGTCGGCCGCTCCGGCAATCGCCAGGAATAGCAGCGCAAGTGGGAGCCAGCGAACCCCGCCGAACGCCGCGATAGCAGCGCCCCAGACGACGATCGAGATGACGATCGCACGGCCCTGCCAGCGAACCCGCCCGAGCGGTCCGGAGAACACCCCTGAGAGCAGTGCCCCGAGGGCCGGCGCTGCGGCAAGCAGGCCCAGCACCGTCGCCACATCGCGGACGGAACCCCCGTACCACTGCGCGGCGATGGCCGGGAAGAGCGCCCGCGGCATCCCGAACACCATCGCGATGATGTCCTCGTAGAACGTCATCTGGAGATTGCGCTTCCCCTTGAGGAAGACGAAGCCCTCCTTCACCGCCGCCCAGCCAGCCCGTGGAACCGGGTCGCCCGGGATGATGATCGGCGGCAGCTTCGGCAGCCGCCACATTGCCCACACGACGACACCGAACCCGATGACATCGACGAGATAGGGCAGGGTCACCGTCCCGGACGTCGCGACGAGGATCCCGCCGAGCAGGGGCCCGATCGTGAATCCCACGCTCCAGGTGAGCATGCCGAGCGCGTTGGCAGCCGGCAGCAGGTCCCGTCCCACGAGCCGGGGAATGATCGCCTGCCGAGCAGGATTGCCCACGGCGAAGAAACCCGACTGGATCGCGATGAGCACGTACAGCACCGCCACGGACTCCAGTCCGAGGGAGGACTGGACGAGGAACCCCACCGAGCATGCCCATAAGCCGAGTGCGGAGATCAGCCCGACGAGCCGCCGGTCGAATGCGTCGGAGAGCGTGCCGCCGTAGAGGCCGAATCCGACGAGCGGCACGAGCTGGAACAGGCCCACCAGCCCGACCATGAAGCTCGAGTCGGTGAGCTCGTACACCTGAAGGCCGACCGCGACCGCGGTCATCTGCTGGCCGATGTTGCTGATCCCCATCGCCGACCACAGGCGGCGGTACGGCTTGCTTGCCCTCAGAGGCGTCAGGTCGACGAAAAGGCGGGCCACGGTGCGAACCTACGCGCCCCTTCGCGCGTGCGGCGGTCAGGGGGAGAGTCGTTCCAACCGCCACCATGCTGACTCGTCGAGGGGAGCTGACTCGTCGAGGGGAGCTGACTCGTCGAGGGGAGCTGACTCGTCGAGGGGAGCTGACTCGTCGAGGGGAGCTGAC
>WLOY01000009.1 GCA_009699015.1 Actinomycetota bacterium
ATCGCGGCCGGGGTATGAGATAGTTGCACCTGCGGGATGTCCTTCGCTTTTGCTGGAATGGAACCTTAGATAAGTCCTATTCTCCAGCATTTGCAGGGACATTTCGCGTTTCAACTCACATAATTTCCGACCCCATCGGTGTATTCAGGTTAAGGCGGAGGCGGGCGCATCTCTGACGCGGGAGTACGACCGACTGCTGGCGAAGCGCGATGAACGAGTGCGGGCCCGGCTACCTCGCCTCGGGCCCCTACTCCTGGCGGTCTTCGACGAAAGCCAGTCGACCAAGGCCTTCAAGCAAGGAGCCGAAGGCGAGCGCCGTGCCGTCAAGCGCCTGCTGGAGTCGTCCGGTGACGACGTTCACTTCCTCGTGAACCGCAAACTCGGTCGATGCCGTCGCGACGGGGACATCGACGTGATCGCGGTGTCGTCGTCGGGCGCCTCGTCGTACGAGGGGTGCCGCTCCTCAGTCCGAAGGGTCTGTCCAAGTCAATTCGCGAGACCCACGGCCTGCTCGACTCGGTGACCGTTGACCGCATTGCCGGGTGTCTGGAAGCAGGGCTACCCGCGGCGTGAGCAGCTGTCGGAGAAGTGGGGGCGGCACACTCGCCAAGTTCCAGCGCGAAAGGCTAACGGCGACATGCCGATGAGGCCCAGCGCTTCTTTGGCCGGACGGGGACCGGCGATAACGGGCCTGAAGGGGGACCAACGTTCGCGTCACGATGCGAGTGCGGCCAGCGGCACGACGTGGACGCCAGTGGGCAGCGTGTACGCGTACTCGGTTCCGGTCACGACGACGAGGAACGCCGGAGGCCCGACTCGATTCAGGTCCACCCGTTCGTCGCGAAGGGTGAGCAGGCTCTTCTCGGCCTCAGCGATGCGGGAGGCGCCGAGCTTGACTTCGATGGCGGCCCACGTCCTGTCCTCGAACTCCAGGATGAGGTCGACCTCCAGGCCGGTGTTGTCGCGGTAGTGATAGGCCCGGCCGAATCGTGCTTCGACCATGCTGCGCAGGTCGCGGGTGGCGAGCGACTCGAAGACCTGGCCGAAGAACTCGGGGTCCTTCGCGAGCCTGTCGGCGTTGACCCCCAGGGCCGCACATGCCAGGGCCGGGTCGGCCAGGTGAAGCTTGGGGCTCGTGCGAAGCCGCGACCTCGAGCGCAGGGCCACACTCCACGCGGGGAGCTCGTCGAGGGCGAACACTGTCGCGAGCGCGTCGAGGTACGTTCGAGCCGTCTTGGGGTCGAAGGCGCCACCGTCCGCTGAGACGTCAGCGGCCAGGCTCTCCAGCGTGGCCTCGCTCGCGATGTTCCGGGCCACCGACTCCAGCAGGCGACGCAGACGAACCGGATCGTGTCGGACGCCCGTTGCAAGCGGAATCGCGCTGGCGCACAGGTCATCGAGGTAGGAGCGGTTGAACGCGACAGCCTGACGGTGAGTCGCTAGAAGGAGTGCAGGCCAGCCTCCGACGATCGCCGCCTCGGCGAGATCGCGGTAGGCCATGTGAGTCTTGCCCGAGATTGGTTCGCCCGACTCGAGATCGGCGAGTGACACCACCTGCGAGGACCGACCCGATTCCGACAGCGTCATGGTCCGCATGCGTAGACGGGCGATTCGACCGGCCCCCGAGTGACGCGACGGGTCTCGCATGGGACTGGACGACCCCGACAGGATGAACTGCCCTGGTTCCCTGCGGGCATCGATCTCATGCCGGACGACGTTCCAGAGCGTCGGAGCCAACTGCCACTCGTCCACGAGTCGGGGGGCTGCGCCGGCAAGCAGCCCCAACGGATCGAGGGAAGCCAACTCGAGCACGTTCGGACCGGAGTCCAGGCGGACGTGGCTGCGCGCGTGCTGCAGCGCCGTCGTGGTCTTCCCGCATCCGCGAGGACCCTCAACGAGAACCCCGCCCAACGCCGCCAACAGGTCAGTCATGGCAGCGTCTGCGACCCGCGGGCGATACTCCATGAGTTCATCGTACCCGGATATGCAACCTTCTGATACCCGACTTCGCAACTATATGCTGCCCGGATATGCAAGTCGTTGTGAACGCTTACCGCTCAATCGTTCACAACGACGGCTGCACGGCTCACTTTGCGCGTCGAGTGGACCGACTCTTCATCCCTCGGACAGTGCTGGGCTCCTGAGCCAACTCGTCCATTCGCTCGGCGATGCGGCGTCCGTGGTCGACGGTGGCGTGCAGGTAGATCTCGGCCGCTTGAGTGGTCGACTGGCCGAGCCGGTGTTTGAGCTCGGCGAAGCATCTGGTGATAGGTCGTCCGGATGTTGCCCCTGTCGCGGTCGTGAAGACAAGGCTCGACGGCGCACCGACAGGCTGGCGTATCCCGGAGTCAGGTCCAGGTCGCGACGCTGGAGGGCGGCCGCCTCGCCGATGCGCAGGCCCGACCAGACGAGCAGTTGGACGAGTGCCTCGTACCGGTCGGGCACCTCCTCCGCCAGCGCAAGCACCTCGGGGATGCTGAGCACGGGGCGCTCTGCCGCGTTGCCGGAGGACGCTCCCTTGATGCGGCACGGATTCGACGTGACGAGGTCGTCCTCGACGGCCGTCGTGTAGACCGCGTGAAGGAGACGGTAGGCGCGCGCGACCGTCGCGAAGCCGTCACGAACGCTCACCTGGGTGAGCTGGCGCGGCCGTCGGTCCTTGCGCGCCCCCTTCGCGGCCCCCTTCTCGCGCCGTACCCGGGCGGCGTCCTTGGCGGCGAGCTCCTCCCGCAGCCGTGCCTGCATCTCGGAATGCCAGTCCCTGACCAGGTCGGGCGTCACGTCGTCGAGCATGCGGTCGCCTAGTTAGGGGCCAATGTGGATGCGCCAGCAAGACTCGTACTCGGCGCGGGCGCTCGCCTTGAGCCCCTGCCTCTGCCTGATCCACTTCTGGCCGTACTCCTCGACGGTCATCCGCACGGCGCCTTCCACGCGCCGCGAACCATGTCCCTGCGAACCGAGTCGAGGAAGATGCCCGCCTCGGCCTTCGAAGGGAAGTTGGTCGAGGCGTTCACCCAACGGCCTTCGACCTTGCACCGCGCCCGGTACCTATCCGATGCCCGCTTCTTGATCGCACCGGACGAACGCCTGACTGACTGCCTGCCATGTTCCCCCTCGTGTCCGGACGTGACCCCGGCGCGCCATACCACGCAGCCAGATGTTCCACGCTAGTTCCACGCCGAGGGTAGGGCACCATGGAAACATGGTGCAAACATTAACGTTTAGCCTGTAGAAGAGCACTGGTTCCCAAGCTGACAGTGCTGGTTCGATTCTCGTCACCCGCTCCACGAGGTCACCGCGATAATCTGCGGCTCGAACCGCGAAAGTCGCGAGGACGGTCGTACACGACCGCGCCGAACCCGGTTCTGCAGCATCTTCCTACCCGGTAGGCAATGGACTTGAACTCGACTCCGCGAATCTCTTTGGCGAACGCTGCTGCACTCCTCGGCTACCCCGACCAGGCTCCCCGCGACCCACCGTCCGTTGTCCCCCTGGGCGTATGCCGCGGGACCACCGAGCCCGCGTTCTCCATCGTGACGAACCGTGATGCGAGATTAGGGTTCGACCATGCGGCGCCCGATGCTCGTCCTCATGGTCATCGCCCTGGTCAGCGCCCTGGTCAGCGCCTGCACCGCCCAGGCTACGCCTCCCACCGGCAGCGAGGTGACCGTGCCGGCGCTCTGGGTGGGGGCTTCGTCCAGCGGCATGCAGGACGCGGGTATCGAACCGGCGACGATCCGAGCGAGCACGGCCGGCCCGTCAGGCTTCTCGGTTGACCTTGAGACGGTGCAGGCCCAAGGCGCAGGGCCGCAGTGGCAGGCGGCGACTGCGGTGGCTGCGACAGTCGCCTCGCTCTTCAGTGGGACTGACCCCCGATCGATCGACCTTCAATATGCGGTGACGGGACCGATTGACGGTCCCTCCGCCGGAGCCATCCTCACAGTGGGGAGCCTCGCAGCCCTGCTCGACGATGCGCTCGATCCCACGGTCACGATGACCGGCACGATCTCACCCGACGGCACGATCGGTCCGGTCGGAGGAGTTGCTGAGAAGATCCAGGCAGCGACCACTGCCGGATTCACCACCGTGTTAATCCCCTCCGGTTCGCGAATGCAGAACCAGCCCGATGGCACCGTGACAGACGTCGTGGCGTTGGGGCGCAGCTTGGGCGTGGCCGTGGTACCTGTCCAGGACATCACGGAGGCCTACTCGAGGTTCACCGGTCGGTCGGTCGCACCGAGCGCTGGTCCGTCCGCCGAACTCGCTCCGTATGTACGCGACCTGACGGCCGGGATGGCTCAGAGCCTTGTCGATCGACTGAGCACGCGCCTGCGTGCGGATGGGGGAGAACTCACGGCGACCGAGCGGGCCTTGCTGGAGGCCGACGCGGCCGGTGCCCTCGCCGCCTTGACAGAGGGGGACGCGGCTCGCGCATACGGCATTGCCGTTCTCGCATCGCGGATCCTCGAACGGAGATCCGCACGCCTGCAGGCGCAGCGTCAGATCTTCGAGGTGGGATCAGGCAAGACTCGGGCGAGCATCGCCGACGCGGCGCAACTCGAGGCGAAGCGCGCCCAGGCCCTCCTGATAGACGGCGCCGACGTCACCGGGCTGGGCGTCGAGCAGGTCGCGTCCCTGCCCTTTGCGCTCGCGCCCATCGCCTACGCGCAGGGGGCGCTGACCGCCATTGCATCCGGTCTCAACGACTCCGGGGATGACGACGCCATCTTGGCCGCTGCCGCCGAGCTCGCCGATCAGCGATTCGTCGTCGACGTCATCGGTCCTGACGGGCTGGAGGTGGTACGAGCGTCATCGTCGCGCCAATCCGCCCTGGTTCGAGCACCTGAATTCCTATCCGGCTACACCGATTTCCTGCTGCGCGGCGCCGACGCAACGCTCGAGTACCTGCGAGCGGTGTCCGGAACCCGGCCGTCCACCCGGCCTGGAAACGCGGCACAGGCCGCGGCTGCGCTCGAACCCCTGGCCCATGCAGCACCGAGTTCCGTATCGGACCTCTCCGACGAGGTGCTACAACTCGCCTACGCCGTCGCCTATTTCCTCGTGAGCGAGGATCTCGTCAGCCGCCAGTCGCTCGCCCTCCCGCCGCCCGGACTCGAGGCGGACGGTGAGCTTCGGGATGACACGGCATTGCTGGCCGCGGTCGCGAGCGGTCGACGGCTGGCACTGCTCTACGGCTCATCACTTGTCGAGGCGGGATCGGGGGTCGACTCGGCGCTATGGAGCAGCGCATGGGGCATCAGCCAGCTCCATGCCGACTTGGCTCCCTCCCACGCCACGCTCGCAGGGCTGGCCGCCCTGCATGAGCAATGGGCCGCAGTGCTCACCTGCCTGATGATCCGCACCGCGCGCGCGTTGGACGACGGCGGGGCACAGGACTGACGGGTACCTATACTCCGGAAGTGAGGGGATCTAGAACGACACTGGCCGCGCTCGGCTCCACGGCAATTTTGGCGTTTGTGGCCGCATGCTCCTCCCCAGCCCCGGTTGCGGCACCATCCCAAGCCCGAGTAGCGGCAACCCAGAACTGTCCGGACCTTGCCGGAGCGAGCGACATGCCCTCGTATTTGGACTTCAACAGCAAGTACGGCATCAACGTCACGCTCAACAACGGCACCTCGCGTACCTGGCGGATCGAGGTCCCGCCGATCGACTGCTACGACTTCAGTGGAGCCAACAACCCGACCCGCTACAGCGGCGCCGTGATGCCGGCTCAGGCATCGAGCGGCCCGCACCTGCTCGTGGCACGTCGCACCTGTCCGTGGATCAACGGCGGCATCATCGGCAACTTCCAGACTCGCCAAGCCAAGTGGACGACCACGTTCGTCGAGGAAGGCGGCAGTGGCACGAGGTTCAGCGTCCCATCGGTGATCGCGTGCAACACCTTCGACAAGTCGTCGCCCACAATGTGCATCTCCGGGGTTCGGCAGGACAGGGACGTCCGCATATTCGACCTCGAGGATGGCGGGGCGATCCGCATCATCACCACGTGCTCCGACACATCTACGTCGATCCGTCTCGAGCAGATCTACTGATCGATCAGCCGCCGCACTCGATGACTGCGCCGGATCCAACCACGCATCAGGAGTGATCATGAGACGACCCACCACCACCGCAGCCGCACTTGCTGGAGTTGCCGCCCTAGCAGCGCTCGCGCTCGGCGCCTGCTCATCGTCGACATCCACGTCCACGTCCACGTCACCGCCGCCACCGCCGGCGCGAGAGGCTGCAGGCCCGCTCGACTGCGGCGGCGATCCAGGCGTGGCATTCAATGAATCCGTCATGGTCGTCAACCGCACGAGCACGCGCGTGCGCGTCTACACCTCGGGCGTCGACTGCTACGACTGGGGCGGCACGGCGAACCCGTCACGTCTCGACGGGATCCAGCTCGATGCGGGCGTGAGTTCGGCCAACGAGACGTTCGTCGTCCGGGAGATCCCGCAGGCGAACAACCAGATCCGACCATGGGATATGGAGATCGCTTACTGGGGTGGCACGCAGTGGCTGTCCGCCAAGGTCGAACCGCGTCCGACCTTCGGTGCGGCCAAGGGCACATGCAACACGGAGAAGGGATTCGTGGCCTGTTTCGGCGTCTCGCTATGCCCCGGACCGGACTACCTCGAGAGCCGTATCGAACTGCCACTCGATTCGGCGTGGGGCTCGCAGTTCACCGACTCCGGACGCCGGCTCGTCGTCACAACCTATTGCTCCTTGGCCGATACGCAGGCACGGATCGTCCTCACGGACGGCTGACGCAGCCTGGTGGCGCTGGCGTCCGCTCCCGCTGGCTCAGTCGAAAAGCTCCTCGAGGAAGTTCTTGCGCTTCTTCGGGGGCTTGCCATAGCCGCCCTGCTGGTATGACGGCTGCGGGTATGACGGCTCGGGAGGCGCAGATCGCGCGGGGGCCTGCGACTGCTGCGCCGACCACTGGGACTCGGCGGCAATCAGGTGCTCGAGCTCACCGCGGTCCAGGTAGACCCCGCGGCACTCGGTGCACTGGTCGACATGGATGCCGTTGCGCTCATACGTGCGCATCTCGGCCTGGCATTTGGGACAGGAAAGGGACATGTCTCCATGTTGCTTAGGGATTGCGCCGAGCGCAACCGCTCCTCATGACGGGTCAGGCGGTGTCATCGAGGGTGGCGGGGCGGAACCCGATGCGGCCGGCGGTGGGGAGTCCAACTGGGCCTCGTCGAGAGTGGGGGCGGGTAACTCCTCGGCCTTCGCAGGGCGCCTCGCGACGAGCGTCACGATGATGAGAGCCATCGCCACGATGAACGTGATGCCGGTCACCGGCAACAGGGTTCCCCGGGCCACGCGCACCACTGAGTCGATGAGCCCGGAGGTGTCCGAGTCGCTCACGCCAGCGAATGCCGAGCCTGCGAGCAATGAGATGACGAGAAGCATGCCTGACGGGATCGCCATCGCGATGCCCGTGACCCGCCAGCGCCGCACCGGACCCCGCCGATCGCACAACCCTGCGAGGACGAGAAATCCCAGGGCAGCGAGGGCGAGGATCCACCACCCACCCATCACGGCCAGGGCCGTGCGAAGCATCCCCAGGGTCGACCCATCGACCTCTAGGTTGAGCGCAGCGTCGCTGCCGCTCGCATCGATGGCGTCGTCAGGGCTCGCTGGGATGCTGCCGTCGACCCTGTGCATCTCGGCGAGCACCTTTGCGTAGACGGGCTTGAGGTCGATCACCGCCCTCGAGCCATCCTCGACCACCCAATAGACCGCATGGATCACGCCGGAGATGGCGGCCTCTGATGCGCGAAGCCCGGCTGCCGCAGCATCTGCGAGGGGCCCGGACTCCCCCTCGATCCTCGCCCGCACGACCGGATCAGCGGCTTCAGCAAGGGCGTCGACGAGCGCCGAGCCAGCCGCCCTTCCGGCCACCTCATTCGAGAGCACTGAGACGACCGTGGTGGTCGCATGGTCAGCGGTCCCGACGAGGAGCCAGATTGACGTGCCGCTGAGCGCCGCGAATGCGAGCAGGGCCCCCACGATCGACAGCAGGTACTTCGCAAGGGTGCGCATGGGACTCCAACCCAGAAGGCCATGTCAACGCGCATGGCGAATGGTTCTGCACGACCGATGGGGTCGAATTCACGTTCCCGGGGAATTCTGCTCCCGTTCGCCCTGCTGCGCCATAGTCTCGGCGAGTCGGCAACGATCACCACGAAGGACGGGACGCGACTTCACTCCGTCAGCCGCGGGAGCGGTGCGCCGATCGACCGATGGACGCCGTCAGCATCACGTATCAGCTGATGCCGAGAAGTCGAATGACGGCTGCGGGAGATTGAACAGGATGACGAGGGCGATGCCGAGCAGCACGAGTCCGACGGCGATCAGCGTGTAGCGCACCGGCACCACCGTGAACGTGCTGCCGATGCCGATGAGGAAGAGAACGCCGGCGAGGAAGACCGTGAGCCGTATGTACTGGTCTCCTAGCGCGCCGAGTTTGATCCCCTCCTCGTTCAGCCTGTCTGCCTTGAGGCGCAGACTCTCGGCTGATCTCAGGAGCGGACGTTCGTACTCAGGCATGTCGAACGGAGTCGGTGGCGCCTCGGCGTTCGTAGCCGGGTCAAGGGCAATCCATGCGGCGAACGCCCGCTCGAGCGTCGGATTGAATCGCTCCCGGGCGACTTCGGCTCTCAGTTCATCCCCGAGGAGATCCGTGACGAGCCACGCGTTGAATGCGGACTCGTCGAAGTTCTCGGTTGAGGCTGCTTCGAGCGCCCGCTCATCGGCATCGGTGTCAGCCCTGGCGGACGCAGCGAACGCCACCCTCGAGTCGGTGCCATAGGACGCTGCAGCGAAGCCCGACCAGGCCGCCAGGATCGTTACTCCCGCGAGGAGGGACGCCTCGATTATTTGGAGGGCCCGCCGGTGACCTGTGGGGCTCCCGTGCTCCGCGCCATGACTCCTGTGCCGCTGGGCCTCGTGCGCCACCTCGACCGGTGACAATGACTCGCCCATTCAGCCCGCCTCAGACCTCAGTCGCCCGCTCTGCGCGAGACGCGGCCTAGGCTACCGGCCATGGCTGATCGAGAGGTATCGCCCGGTGACGTTGCCGGACCGACAGTGCCTGGACCGGCGAGTCGACTGCTCGCCCGACTCACCCATGGCCGGGGCCGCTACTCGGTGATCGCCGGCACCCTCACCATCTGGGTCATGGACACCCTGTTGTCACGCCGCCTCGAGAGCAGCGGTGCGGTGACCGGGTCTACCGCCGACGTCGTCCGCCTCGTTGAGCAGGCGAGCACGGTGCTCTTCGTCGTCACATCAGTCGGCATCATCATCGCGCTCCTCAAGCCATACCCGCGCGCGCTGTTTCGCGTCGCGGCGATCTACCTCGGCTTCTCGGTGATTCAGGTCATCGCGAACGTCATCTCGATGCTCAGCACGGCGCATGTGCAGCAGGGCACCGGCCTCGGCAGCCTGTGGGATGTCGGCGCGGTCTATGCGATGAGCGTCACCGTCTTCATGTTCGTCTACCTGCTGCTCGACCTCGCGACCCCCGGGGGAGCCTTTGTCTGGCCGGCTCGCGAGGGCGAGATCCCACCGACACCCAACCTTTTCGACTACCTGTTCATCTCGCTCAACGTGAACTCGACCTACGGCCCGACCTCCGAGGCGGTCATGTCGAGGGTGACGAAACTCGTCATGTCACTGCAGGTGCTTCTGGCGATACTCATGCTCACGGTGCTTATCTCGCGAGCGGTCGCCGCGACCTCCTGAGAGGTGCCGTCGCGTCAGGCCGAGGCGCTATGAAGTCTCGCGAAGACGCGATCGACCTCCTGCACTTCGAACGCCTGCGCGTCGAAACGTCCTCCGCACCATTCGAGCAGCTCGGCGTGACGATCGTGCTGGGGATCAGCGATGGCCCTGAGGAAGTTCGCGTAGCCCCACGGGCCACCGACATCCTCCGGAGGGCAGGCACCCTGTCCTGCGATGCAGGTGGGCCGGATCCGCCCGGCGGTCGGGAGCCGATCGGTAACGATGATGCGGTGTTCCCAGCCGTCACCGAAGTCATAGTGGAATTCGAATTCATCACCCGGTGCGACAAGGTCACCAAGACGGACGGCTCCGGGGTCGATCGAAGCCTCGGGCCAGTCATAGGTGTCCTCGACGTAGGTCGAGTTCTCTATGCTGAACGAATAGAGGTGGCACCCCTCCCAGCCCATTGCGGTGAGGAGCGCCTCCTGCACCTGCGCTAGCGTGAAATCACCTGGAATCAGCACGGAGCGCCACACGCGTGGACTCACGTCCTTGAGTGATATCTCAAGCTGGTACACCGATCTCATGGCGCAATGTTTACTCCCATACGCAGGGCTGTTCCGGTGTTTGCGAACGCGGCCATCGGTAAACACGCAACATCTAGCCCGTCCGACATGACACGATTGCGCCATGAATGCCGACACCTTCCCTGCAGTGAACCCGCATGAGGACGCCTTCCACCAGGATCCCTTCCCGACCTACGCGATGCTGCGCTCAGAGGCGCCAGTCTACGAAATCCCAGATACGCCAGGGCTTTTCTTCGTTACCACGTGGTCACTCGTCCGCGAGGCACTCATGGACCCGGGCCGGTTCTCGAACGTCATGCCCCATGCCCGCCGAACGTCGCCGCCTCCCGAGGTCGAGGCCGAGATTCAGGCGCTGCGTGATCAGGGATATCCCTATACGCCTGCCCTCGGCACCAACGATCCGCCGCAGCACACTCGCTACCGGAAGATGGTGAACCGGGCGTTCACGGTGCGGTCCCTCGCCTGGATGGAGCCCCTCGTCGACGAGGTCGCCGATCAGTTGGCCGAAGCCCTGCCCGATGGCGAGGTCATCGACATCATGGAAGCGGTGACTGTTCCCTTGCCCGTCTGGGCGATCATGCGCATCCTCGGCCTCGATGACCGCTACCGCGATGACCTTCGCCGCTGGTCGGACTCGTCGAATGCCTCGCTCGGAGGAAAGCTGACGGCCGAGCGATGGATTGAGACGGAGCGCGATGTCCTTGAGTACCAGCAGGTCATCTGCCGAGAGTTCGACGACCGCCGTGAGAACCCTCGAAATGACCTGCTCAGCACCCTGGTGCAGGCCGAGCCCGGCGAGACCCCCCTCACGAACGCCGAGCTGGTGTGGCTCGTCCGCGAGCTCATCGTCGCCGGGAACGAGACCACTATCCGAGCCCTCGCCGACATCATCCTCAACCTCGATGCGATGCCCGGGGTCTGGGACCAGCTCCGCGATGACGAGCAGTTCCGCCGCGGCGTCGTCGAGGAGGGCATCAGGATGGCAGCCCCGGTCATGGGCCTATGGCGCAAGACCACCTGCGATACCGAGCTCGGCGGGGTTGCGATCCCCGCTGACAGCACCCTGTTTCTCGCCTTCAGCTCCGCGAACCGCGACGACGCGGTATTCGCCGAGCCCGACACCTTCGATCCGATGCGCGAGAACGTGCGCGATCACCTGGCATTCGGACACGGCATCCACGTGTGCGTCGGCGCCGGGCTCGCTCGCATAGAGGCGACCTCTGCCCTTCGCGCCCTCGCGAACAATGTGACGGCACTCCAGGTCGTCGATCGTGATGCCCTGAGGTACGGGCCGAGCTACGGCCTGCGTGGCCTCATGGGCCTGCCCGTCCGGGTGCGACGCCGATGACCCCCGCCGAGGTCGTCACTGCTCTCGTCGCTGCCTGCGAACGACGGGACCTCGACGCGGTTTGCGCTTTGGTGACCGACGACATCGAGTACGACAACGTGCCAATCGGCAAGGTGTTCGGCCCAGGTGGCGTGCGCAAGGTACTCAGTAGCGGGGTCATGGCGGAGGCGGCCGAGATCGAGTGGCGCGTGCTGGCGCAGACCGCAGATGGCGACACCGTCATGAACGAGCGCGTCGACCGCTTTCTCGTCGGCGATCGATGGATCGAGATTCCGATAGCCGCGGTCTTCCGGGTGCGCGACGGGCGTATCTGCCTGTGGCGCGACTACTTCGATCTCGATACCTACCGCAAGCAGCGGTAGTTCACAACGTTCAGTTCGGGAGCTTGCGGAAGATCGGACGGGGCAGGGTCTTGAGAGCCGCCATGACGAACCGCAGCGGCCCCGGGGCGTAGACAGTCTCCTTGCCCTTGCGCAGCGCGGCCACGACGATGCCGGCGACGACATCGGGGTTGGTCGTCATGGGCGCCTCCTTGAGGCCAGCGCTCATCTTCGTGCGGACCATCCCAGGGCGCACGACGAGCACATGCGCGCCCGATCCGTGCAGGGCATCACCGAGTCCCTGGGCGAAGGCGTCGAGGCCAGCCTTGGTGGAGCCGTAGACGTAGTTCGACCGACGAGCACGGTCGCCGGCAACACTCGAGAAGACGACGAGGGAGCCATGGCCCTGCGTCTTCAGCCGCTGTGCCACCCGCAGCCCGACGCTCACCGCGCCCGTGTAATTCGTGGTCGCGACATCGATCGCGTGGTCGGGGTCGGCCTCGGCATCGTCCTGATTGCCGAGGATTCCGAACGCGAGGAGGGTGATGTCGATGTCGCCGGCATCAAAGATCGAGTTGATGAGTTCGGCGTGCGCACCGGTGTCCTTGGCGTCGAAGTCGACAGCGGTCACTCCGGCGATCCCGACTCCGGTGAGCGCAGCGACGGCCTCGTCACGCGCCGGTGACGGCCGGCCCGCGAGGACAACTCGCCGGATGCGAGCACGGGGAAGCGCCTTGACGGTCTCAAGCGCGATCTCGCTCGTGCCGCCGAGCACGAGGACGGACTGGGGCTCACCGAGGGCATCGTTCACAGGGAAAGTCTCCTTGCCAGGTCGGACGTGAACAGGCCCGTGGGGTCCATTCGGTCGCGGATCGCCTGCCATTCGGCCAGGCGAGGGTAGGTGCGGGCGAGCATGTCGGGTGACTGTCGAGAGTCCTTAGCGAGGTAGAGGCGGCCGCCGGCACCGGCGACAAGCTCATCAAGTTGGTCGAGTGCGCGCCCGAGCCCCGGCACGCTGGCGGGCACATCTGCGGCGAGGGTCCAGCCGGGCTGCGGGAATGAGAGCGGGCCCGGGTTAGCGGCCCCGAACCGCTTGAGCACGGTGAGGAAACTCGGCGCCCCGACCCCCTGGAGCGTGCGAAGGGCGGTGCCGACGACCTCGCTCGCACTGTCGGGGACGACGAACTGGTACTGGACGAAGCCGCCGGGACCATAGACCCGATTCCAATCCTGGACGAAGTCCAGCGGATGGAAGAACTCGGCGATGGGCTGGAGTTCGGCGACCCTGCGCTGAGGTGCCTTGCGGTACCACGCCTCGTTGAAGGCACGGACAGTGAGCTTGTTAAGTAGGCGTCCGGGGATGAACGGGGGGGCCGTGCCGACCACCTTGGCGCGGTAGTTGAGCGCCGATGGGCGTTGCTCCGCCGGGAGTTGGCTGATGTCGGCGTGGTCGCCGCGGGTGATGACGCCCCGGCCGCTCGGGTGGACACTGTCGATCCACGCGACGCTGTAGCGGTACCGGTCGTCGCCCGCGACCATGCTCTGCATCGTCGAGTCAAGGTCGGGGGTCCGCTCGGTGTCGACGCTGATGAGCGAACTGGTGATGGGAATGAGGTCGACGGTCGCGTCGGTGATGACCCCCGTCAGACCCATGCCGCCGACCGTGGCCCAGAACTCCTCGCACTCCCGCTTCGATCCGGTCGGAGACAGCTCATGGCGCTCGCCGGTGCTCCCGAGTAGCCCGAGCCGGCGAACATGCGACCCGAAGGTGCCATCGACGTGGTGGTTCTTGCCGTGGACGTCGGCGGCGATAGCCCCGCCGACCGTGACCATGCGCGTGCCAGGGGTGACCGGCACGAAGAAACCGGCCGGCACGATACGCCGGAGGATGTCGTCGAGACTGGCGCCTGCGCCCGCCGTGAGGGTGCCGGCGTTGGCGTCAAGGTCGATCGCTGAGACGCCGGTCATGTCCAGCACGGTCGCACCGCCGCTCTGAGCGGCATCGCCGTACGAGCGTCCCAGACCCCTTGCGAGCAGCCCGCGCGGACCGACCTCCGCGATGGCCTGCTCGATATCGGCGACATCACGTGGCTCGCGAACACGGGCAAGGCTGGGGGAGGTGCGGCCCCAGCCGGTGAGGAGCTGCTCCTCCCCTGTCGTGCGAAGCGGCGAGACCGCGGACATCGTCAAACCCCCAATGCGCCGAGGCTGAAGGTGACTACCCAAGCCGCCGCGATGACAAGGAGCACGCGGTCGCCGAGGACGGCGTCCTCGGGGGCCTCGGCCTGCCCCTTGTCGACGACCACGCCGTAGCGCAGGATCGCGAGCACGAACGGGAGCACGCTCCATTGCGCCCACGGCAGGGTGGAGGGGGCGGCCGCAACCTCGAAGGCCCATAGGCAGTAGGCGGTGATGGTCACGGCTGCCGCTGTCGCCCACACGAACCTCAGGTAGCCGAGGGTGTAGCCCGAGAGGCTGCGCCTTGGCGACTGCCCGGGATCGAGGCCTTCAGCGTCGCCCAGACGACTGATCGACCGGTCGAGCTCGCTGTAGCGCTTGCCAGCCGCCATGAACAGGGATCCGAAGCCCGCAACGATCAGGAACCATTGCGAGATCGGCAGATCGGACGCGACGCCGCCCGCGATCGCCCGCAGCAGGAAGCCCATCGACAGCAGGGCGAGTTCGATGACCGGCTCATGCTTGAACTTCAGCGAGTAGGCGAGGGTGAACACGAAGTAGATCGCGACGACCCCTGCGAGGGACGGCCGGATCGCGAGGGAGAGCGCGAGGGATGCCAGCGCGAGGACCGCGGCCGCTGCCCAGGCGACGGACGCCGGCAGTTGTCCGGCTGCGATCGGCCGGTATCGCTTCGTCGGGTGCTCGCGGTCTGCCTCGACGTCGCGCGCATCGTTGATCAGGTAGGTGGAGCTCGAGATGAGGCAGAACGCCACGAAGGCCCCGACGGTAGGCGCGAGGACGCCGGGCTCGAAGATCGCGCCTGCAGCGAGCGGGGCTGCGAATACCAGGACGTTCTTCAGCCATTGCCGCGGACGCATCGCGACGACGAGGGCAACGGGCAGGGAACGGTGGGGGGTGTCAGTCGCCACGGTCAACGCTGGCTCCGGGCTCTGAATCCCCGACGATGCGCGCGAGTTGCGGCACGACGAGGAACCAGGTGACGACGTGCATGACCACGAGCCAGATTCGGGTAGACCACAGGACATCGCCCGGCTGGGTGAACGGCCCGACCGCCGAGCCGAGCGCGAGCAGGGTCCCAACCCAGAGGGTGATGAGGCGCGCACGCCGCCTGCCGAGGAGCAGGCTCGCCGCCAGGGCACCGAGGACCCCGAATGCAATCGGGACGAGCAGGGGTGCGAGCCAGGTCACCTGCGCCTGCGGGTCGCCCGACCTGGTGACGACGAGGAAGGGCACGCCCGCGAGTCGGCCGATTCCGTAGATGGCGAGGCACACGACACCCGACCAGGCGCCCGTGACGATTCCGGCATAGACCATGAATCTCAGCCCGGGGTTGGCCGAGGTGGGAGGGGCCACCGGGGTCATCGACTGCAGCCACGGCGAACTCATGCCTCCATTCTGTCGGCTTCAACGCGAAAGTCGTAGGCAAGGGGGATTTCTCCGAAGGACTTGCGTAAGTTACCCATCAGTAGGATTATTTCCCTATCGGTGGGTAGGAGGCCGCGCGACGTTGCGGCCATGAGTGAGCGGACGGTCATGGGCCACTACAAGAGTAATCTGCGCGACATCGAGTTCAACCTGTTCGAGGTCTTCGGTGGCGCGGAGCGCCTCGGGCACGGCCCGTATGCAGAGATGGACGTCGCGACCGGCCGGGAGATGCTGCGTGAGGTCGAGCGCCTCGCAACCGGACCCCTCGCCGAGTCCTTCGCCGACGCCGACCGTGAACCCCCCGTCTACGACCCGGTCGCCCGCACCGTCACGATGCCGGAGGGCTTCAAGAAGTCCTTCAAGGCCCTCATGGATGCCGAGTGGTGGCGGCTCGACCTTCCCGAGCACCTCGGCGGCACGGGCGCACCCCCGTCGCTTCGGTGGGCCGCGAGCGAAATGCTCCTCGGGTCGAACCCCGGTGCCTTCATGTTCATGTCAGGGCCCGGCTTCGCCGCAATCCTTGACAACCTCGGCACCGCCGACCAGAAGCGCTGGGCCGAGTTGATGATCGAGAATGCCTGGGGCGCCACGATGGTGCTCACCGAGCCCGACGCCGGATCCGATGTCGGAGCAGGCCGCGCCAAGGCGTTCGACAATGGTGACGGAACTTGGCGCATCGAGGGCGTGAAGCGCTTCATCACGTCGGGCGAGCACGACATGGCCGACAACATCATTCACCTCGTCCTCGCCCGACCTGAGGGAGCCGGTCCCGGCACGAAGGGCCTTTCGCTCTTCGTCGTCCCGAAGTTCCACGTCGACCTCGCCACCGGCAAGATCGGCGAGCGAAACGGGGTCTACGCGACAAACGTCGAGAAGAAGATGGGCCTGAAGGTCTCGACCACCTGCGAGCTCACCTTCGGCGAGAAGGAACCGGCGATCGGCTGGCTCGTCGGCGATGTCCACAACGGCATCGCGCAGATGTTCAAGGTCATCGAGTACGCCCGGATGATGGTCGGCACGAAGGCGATCGCCGCCCTCTCGACCGGCTACCTCAACGCACTCGACTACGCGAAGAGCCGTGTGCAGGGCGCCGATCTCACCGAGATGACCGACAAGACGGCACCTCGGGTGACGATCACCCACCACCCAGACGTCCGCCGCTCGCTCATGCTCCAGAAGTCCTACGCGGAGGGCCTGCGCGCCCTCATCGCCTACACCGCCTACTGGCAGGACATCATCGAGATGGGCCGCGCCGGCGTCGCCGATATCGACGTCGAGGCCGCCGAGCGCATGAATGACCTGCTGCTGCCCATCGTCAAGGGAGTCGGCTCCGAGCGCTCGTACGAGATGCTCGCGGTCGCCCTCCAGACCTACGGCGGCTCGGGATTCCTCCAGGACTACCCGATCGAGCAGTACATCCGCGACGCGAAGATCGACACCCTCTACGAGGGAACGACCGCGATCCAGGGTCTTGACTTCTTCTTCCGCAAGATCGTCAAGGATCAGTTCAGGTCGCTCATGACGGTCGCGGGTCAGATCACCGAGACGGTGAAGGGCGACGAGGGCAGCGGCCAGTTCACGGTCGAGCGTGAGTTGCTCGGCAAGGCCCTCGAGGACGTCCAGGGGATCGTTGCCGTCCTCGGCCAGTGGGCCATGGCCTCGCAGTCCGAGTCCGAGCAGATCTACAAGGTGGGCCTCAACACCACCCGCCTGCTCATGGCATCCGGTGATCTCGTCATCGGCTGGCTGCTCCTGCGCCAGGCAGAGGTGGCCTCGGCCGCCCTCGCCGGTGAGGTCGCCGAGAAGGACCGAATGTTCTACCTCGGGAAGATCGAGACGGCACGCTGGTTCGCGCGCAACCGCCTTCCGCTGCTCGCGGCAGAGCGTGCCGTGGCAGAGGCGACCGACCTCGACCTCATGGAGATGCCCGAAGAGGCATTCTGAGTCAGCGACATGCGGGCGGGTCGTAGGCTCGAAGGCGTGAACCTCCGTCTCGCCCGCAGCGTTGCCGTACTTCTTGCCGTCGCCCTCGGGATGCTCATGCCAGTCAGCAGTGCACTGGCCCACACCGATGTGGTGTCGACCGTGCCCGATGCCGGCGCGGTTCTCGATACTGCACCCGGTTCAGTGACCTTCACCTTCAACGAGGAACTCCTCGCGGCATCGGTGGAGGCCTCGATCCTCGACTCCGCCGGGGCCCTCATTTCGTCGGTCACGCCCGAGGTCGATGGAACCGTCGTGACGATTCCCTGGCCGGAGGGCCTCCCAGCAGGCGGATACGAGGTCGCCTACCGGGTCGCCTCCGGTGATGGGCATCCGGTCACCGGCTCGGTTGAGTTCAGCTACGCCGCCGGGTCCGCCGAGCGTTCCGAGCCGGGGACGCCATCCGAGTCAGGGGTGGCGCCTCCAGTCGGTGCCACCCCCTTCGCCCCAGCCCCTGATCCTGCGGCCTCGACTCCAGCCGCAGCAGACGCCGGGGGCATGGCGATCAATCCGTTCTTCGCCGTGATCCTGCTCGTCGTCGCGGCAATCGTCGGCGGCGTCATCGCGGTCAGACGCAGCCGCCGATGACAACCACCGCACCTGCCCGGCTTCGGCCAGGCACCTCGACCGCCCCACTGTTCCTCGTCGGCGCTGCGCTCGTGGCAGTCGCCGTCTCGGCGCTCGCGGTTGCTCTCGTCGTGGGCGGCGGGGCCTACGAGGCACCGCCCCCTGGCATCACCGATGCGGGACCAATCGTCGTGTGGGGGACAGCGATCCTGCGGCTGCTCACCGATCTCGCGGCAATCGCGACCATCGGGTGGCTGCTCGCCGCGGCATTCCTTGATCCGGCAGGCAAGGGAGGGATCGTCTCGAAGGAGGGGCGCGCCGATCTCAAGCGGGCCGCCATCGCGGCGGGCGTCTGGACCGTCCTCGCCTGGATACAGATGCTCTTCACCCTGGCCGACGTCCTCGGCGTCCCCCTCGCGACCGCACTCGATCCTGCCGTGTTCACCACCTACGTCAACGAGATCCCGATCACGAGGGCCCTGCTTGGCATGACCGTGCTGGCCATGGTCGTGTGCATCTCAGCCATCACCACATCGACGACCGGCGCGGCTGCAGCGTGGGTGACCATCGCGGTTGTCGCGGCGGGCCTTCCAGCCCTCGCCGGACATGGCGCTGGCATGGGCGACCACGCCCTGGCTCTCACGGCTGGGGTCGCGCACGTCGTCGCCGCGGCAATCTGGATCGGAGGCCTGTTCGCGCTCGCCGTCCATGCCGCACGCCGCGACCTCCCGCTGCGCCGGGCCGCCGAGCGATTCTCGGCCATCGCCCTCGTTGGATTCGCCCTCCTCGCCGTCAGTGGCCTCGCGAACGGCTACACCCGGCTGGAGACCCCTGAGCAGGTCATCACCACCGGCTACGGACAACTGCTCCTCACCAAGTTCTGGCTCCTCATCGGCCTCGGTGCGCTTGCCTGGATCATCCGAACGAGGGTCATCGGCACGCTCGGCACCTCCTCGCGCGCGTCGGTGTTCGCCCGGATCGCCGGCCTGGAGCTCACCGTCATGGTCATCGCCGTCGCTCTCGGGGTCGCCCTCGCGATGACCGCTCCACCCCGGATCAACGTCGAGTTCGCAAGCTTCGGGGAGTCACTCCTCGGCTTCGCCTATCCACCCCCGCCCACCGCCTCCGGGCTCATCCTCGGCTTCCGGCTCGATCCCCTCTTCCTCGTCGGATCCCTTGTCGCAGCGAGCCTTTACTGCATCGGCTACGCCCGCCTGCGCGCACGGGGCGATGCCTGGCCCATCGGCCGTCTCATCTCGTGGCTGCTCGGAATCGGCGTCGTCATCTGGTGCACGAATGCCGGGATCTCGTCCTACGCACAGGTGTCAGTCGGGCTGCACATGCTCGCGCACATGACCATCACGATGCTCGCACCTATCCTCCTCGTGCTCGGGGCACCGGCAACCCTTGCCCTTCGCGCACTGCGTCCGTCCTCGGGCAATGAGCGCGGGCCCCGCGAGTGGCTCACCTGGCTGCTCCACAGCTGGATCACCCGCATCCTCACGAACCCGGTCTACGTGTTCATCGTCTACGTGATCGGGCTCTACGGCCTCTACCTGACACCGGCGTTCGGCTGGCTCATGGGCAGCCATGTCGGCCACATCATCATGCAGGTGCACTTCCTCGTGTCTGGATACCTGTTCTACTGGGTCGTCATCGGCATCGATCCGCGACCTAGGCCCCTGCCGTACTGGGGTCGCATGCTCCTGCTCCTGCTCGCCCTCGCGGTGCACGGGATCTTCGCCGTCATCCTCATGATGGGCGCAACCCCGCTCGCACCCGAGTGGTACGGCATCGTGCGCCCGCCGTGGGTCACCGACCCGCTCCAGGACTCCCTCTACGGCGGGCAAGTGGCATGGGGCCTCTCCGAGATCCCGACCCTCCTCGTCATGATCGTCATCGGTGTTCAGTGGTCTCGGAGCGATGATCGGGAGGCCACCCGCAACGACCGGCAGGCGGATCGCGATGGGGATGCCGAACTGAACGCCTACAACGAACGCCTCGCGAAACTGGCCGAGCGCGACCTATCCGGCTAACCTGAAAAGGTGCGGACGTTCAGGCGAGCATTCATCGCGGTTTTCGATTTGAGGGCATCAGCGACGGCGCTGGTCCTTGCCCTGCTGTTCGTGTTCGCCCCAGCATCGGCCGGGGCAGCGCCCGGCGGTTTCGATCCCTCGTCGCTTCCCGGCATCGGGGGGTCATCACAGGTCATCGTCGTCACGGCGACGAACGCTCGGACGTCGTTCGCGAGGGTTAGCGCCTACGAGAAGCGAGCCGACGGCACGTGGAGCACCGTCATCGACGCGACCCCCGCACGCCTCGGCTACTCCGGCTCAATCAAGGCCTCGGCTCGCCGTCAGGGCACCGGCAAGACCCCGATCGGCACCTTCCCGATCGTCACCACCTTCGGCCGGCTCGCAGACCCCGGCACGCAGATGCCCTACGTGAGATTCGATCGCAACGACGCCTGGACCTACAACCCGCGATCCCCCTCGACCTACAACCTGTTCCAGACGGCGAACCGTTCGTGGCGTTCCTTCGGCAGCTACGTCGAATGGCTCTGGCGCTACGGCAGCCAGTACAACTACGTCGCGGTCCTCGACTACAACCTGCCGAAGGGTGCGGTGCGCACGGGGGCCGACGGCATCAGGCGGGCGGAGAACCCCGCCAACACGTCGAAGGGCGGCGGCATCTTCCTTCACGTGACCAACGGCAAGCCGACCGCCGGCTGCATCGCTATCCCCCAGGCGCAGATGGCCAAGGTCATGCGCTGGATCGATCCGGCGAAACAGCCGGTCGTTATCGTAACCCTTGACTGAGCAATCGTTCGCGACCCAGATTGTCGCTCAGGTAATGCGAATGTCCTGCAGCGCCGGGAACTGCTCGCGCCACGCCGAACTGGCCCCCGGGTCAACCTCCGCGTAGAGGATCGTCTCTCCCTCCGCGGCTCGCGCCACGACCGCCCCGAGCGGATCGATGACGCTGGAATGCCCGCCGAGGGCGATGCCTGGCTGAGCACCCACCTCGTTGCAGGCGACCATCCATGCCTGGTTCTCGATGGCCCGTGCAGAGGTGAGAACGTCCCAGTGCCCAATGCGCGGGGTCGGCCAACCAGACGTGACGAGGAAGGCTGTCGCGCCCCCGGCCGTGAGTGCGCGGAACAGCTCGGGGAAGCGAAGGTCGTAACAGGTGGCGAGGCCGGTCGGCCCGAGGGGAGTGTCGACAACGACGAGCTCATCGCCGCTGCTCATGAGGGTGGTCTCGCCGCCATCGAAGCCGAACAGGTGGATCTTGCGGTAGCTCGCGGCGAGGCGTCCGTCAGGGGTGAAGAGGATCGCGGTGTTGTAGTGGCTGCCATCGTCAGCGATCTCGGCGAACGAGCCGCCGTGCAGCCAGACCCGGTGCTCCTTGGCCAGCGCGGAGAGCCCGGTGACGAGCGGGCCGTCGATGGGCTCCGCGTTGGCCCTCGCGGCATCGATATCGAATGCCCCTACGTGCCATAGCTCGGGCAGGACGATGAGGTCGGCTCGCCCAGCGGCCTCGGCGACGAGTGCGCGGGCTCGCTCGATCCGCGACGCCACCGGCTCGGCGGAGGTGCAGTCCAGCTGGATGAGGGCAACCGTCACTGACATGCGTGGATGGTAGTGCCTGCGAACGTGGGCGTGCCGGTCTACGGTTCGTCCATGGAGAAGCAGCAGGCAACCGCGCGCGACCTCATCGATGCATGGCACGAGGTGATGCTCGATGCTCGACTTAACGCCGATGATCCCGGCGCGTGGTCACTGCCCACCTCATGCCCGGGGTGGAGCGTCGGTGATGTCATCGCGCATCTCCTCGATATCGACGGCTTCCTGGCCGGCGACCCGCGCCCGGGCCATGAGCCAGACTGGGATGCGCTGCCGCACGCCGTCGGTCCCATCAGCCGGATGACCGAGGTCGGCGTCGATGCCCGCCGCGGTATGCCGATGGCCGAGGTCCTCGCTGAGTTCGACTCGGTCCTCGAGCGGAGATCCGCCCAGCTCGCTGCCGGGTCAGATGACCTCACGACCCTGGTCATGGGCCCGTTCGGATCCGACCGCCCCCTCGGTCGCGTCCTGACGATGCGCACCTTCGATGCCTGGGTGCATGCACAGGACATCCGAGCCGCCCGCGGCCTTCCGTTCCAGCTCGAGACAGCGGCAGCGGCCGTCACGGCCGATCAACTGCTCTCCGGCCTCCCGCTCATCTGGGGCAAGACCTTGGCGGCCCCGCCGGGAACCGTGCTTGGCCTGAACATCACCGGGCCGGTTGTCGTCGCGGAACTTCAGGTCGGCGTCGATGACGAGCTGCGCGGCGTCATGGTGAACGGTTCCGTTCCCGATCTCACTCTGACGATCACCTGGCCCGACCTTCTCGACGTCATGACCGGTCGGGTGAGCCCGGACGATGCAGGCCTGCTCGAGCGCATCGCGCTCACGGGCGATGCGGGGCTGGCGAGCAGGCTGCTCGGTGCCCTCAACGTCACCCCCTGAGCGCTCATCCCAGCCTTAAGCGCTCAGCCCAGAAGGAGTTCCGCAGCAGGGTCGGCGAGGAACGCGGCCACGGCCGCGAGCGCCCGTGAGCCCTGCGCGCCATCGCATACCCGATGGTCGAATGACAGAGAGAGCTGCATGATCGGCCGCACGCGCACCTCGCCATCGACGACCCAGGGCTTGTCGATGATGCGGCCCATTGCCAGGATTGCCGACTCCCCCGGGTTGATGATTGGGGTGCCGCCATCGACCCCGAACACGCCGATGTTCGTGAGGGTCACGGTGCTGCCGGTGAGGTCCGCGGGGGTGCTGCGCCCGGCACGCGCCGTGTCGATGACCGCCTTCTGGGCTCGTGCGAGCTCGATAAGGCTCAGGCGGATTGCGTCGCGCACGACCGGCACGAGCAGGCCGCGAGGGGTGTCGGCGGCGAGCCCGAGGTTGATGTCGGCATGCTCGGTGATGACGGGGCCTTCGGGGCCATCGACCCACGTCGCGTTGATGCGGGGGTGCTGACGGGCGGCGCGGACGAGGGCGGCGCTCACGATCGTGAGTGCGGTGGGCCGCACGTCCGCGAATGCCGGGTGGGCCCGCATGCGCCGTACGAGCCCCTCGGTCGACGTCATGTCGACGTCGACCCACACCGTCACATGGGGGGCGCTGAAGGCCGAGAGCACCATCGCCTCAGCCATCGCGCGCTGCACGCCCCGAACGACGACCGCTCCCGTCGCGACCACGTCGAATGGCTCGGGAGCGGGCGAGACCCCGGAAGTTGCTCCGAGGACATCCTCTCGGGTCACGACACCGAGATCGCCGGTCCCGGTCAGTTCTGCTAGATCGACCCCGAGGTCCTTCGCGAGCTTGCGGACGATTGGCTTCGCACGCGGAGCCGGCTCGCGGTCGGGCATGGGGACCACGCGAGGTCGCAGCGGCACCGGAGCAGGCGCAGCCATTGCGCGCCGGGCACGCCGCCGCGGCTCGCCACCGTGCTTGACCCCGTATCCGACGAGCACCGACTCACGCTGATGAAGGGCCGCGGCGCCCGTGATGCTCACGATGGGGGCGCCGACCGGCACCACCTCGCCGGGCTGCGCATGCAACTCGGTCACGGTGCCCGCGAACGGGCAGGGCAGTTCGACGGCAGCCTTGGCTGTCTCGATCTCGACGAGGGGCTGGTTCACGGTGACGACGTCGCCGACCTTGACGTGCCAGACGAGGATCTCGCCCTCGGTCAACCCCTCGCCGACGTCCGGGAGCGCGAACACCTGGATCTGGTCGGGCATCGAAGTCTCCATCAGTAGGACATGACCCGGTCGACGCCATCGAGCACCCGGTCGAGATCGGGCAGAAAGAACTCCTCGAGCCGGTTCGGCGGGTATGGCACGTCGTATCCCGTCACCCTCGTCACCGGTGCCTCGAGCATGGTGAAGCACCGCTCGCTGATGCGCGTCGCGATCTCGGCGCCGAGGCCCGCGTTGCGTGACGCCTCATGCACGACGACGAGCCGAGCGGTGCGCTCGACCGAGGCCACGATGGCGTCATAGTCGACCGGCGAGAGCGATTGCAGGTCGATCACCTCGATGGAGACCTCACCGCTCGCTCGTGCGGCCTCTAGGCAGGTGCGGACCATCGGCCCGTAGCAGACGATGGTGACATCCGACCCTACTCGAAGCGTGCGCGCCCGCCACGGGTACGGCGCCATCGCCGGGTCGAGAGGATCAGCGGAGGCATCGACTGAGCCCTTGTCCCAGTAGCGCCGCTTCGGCTCGAGATAGATGACCGGGTCATCGCTCGCAATGGCCTGTTGGATGGTGTCGAAGGCAGCCTGCGGATCGGACGGGGTGAGCACCCGCAGCCCGGGCGTATGGGCGAAGTAGGCCTCAGGGGATTCGCTGTGATGCTCGACCGCGCCGATGCCCCCGCCGTAGGGAATGCGGATCGTGATCGGCAGGCTGATCGCCCCCTCAGTGCGGCGGCGGAGTTTCGCGACCTGGGAGACGATCTGGTCGAACGCCGGGTACACGAACCCGTCGAACTGCATCTCGAGCACCGGCCGATACCCGCGCATCGCCAGGCCGACGGCTGCCCCGACGATGCCGCTCTCGGCCAGCGGGGCATCGATGACGCGGTGCTCGCCGAAGTCCTTCTGCAGCCCGTCGGTCACCCGAAAGACGCCGCCGAGCCGGCCGATGTCCTCTCCGAAGAGGACCGTCTTCGCGTCGCGCTCAAGGGCGCGGCGCAGTCCGTGATTGAGTGCCTGGGCCATGGTCATGGTGACCGGTTCGTGCCCGTCGATGCCGGCCATGTCAGCGAACCCCCTCCTCGACGAAGCTCGCGAGGTAGGCGTCCACCTCATCACGCTGCGCTTCGATCTCCGGATGCCACTCTGCGTAGACATGGTCGAACATCGCGCCTGGCTCCGGGTCGGGCATCGACCGAACCCCGGCACGGACGAGCTCGCCGAGTGTCTCAGATTCCTGCTGGAGTCCCTCGAGGAAGGAGTCATCGACGATGCCCTCGTTCGCGAGGTGGACCCTCAGTCGCTCGATGGGGTCGCGCTGACGCCAGGCCTCGAGCTCCACGGCCTCCCGGTAGCGGGTGGGATCGTCGGAGGTGGTGTGCGCGGCCATCCGGTAGGTAAACGCCTCGATGAGCGTCGGCCCCTCACCGGCCCGCGCGCGCGCGAGCGCGTGTCGGGTGACGGCCATGACCGCGAGGACGTCATTGCCGTCGACCCTGATCCCGGGGAAGCCGAACCCGGCGGCGCGCTCGAACAGCGGGGTGCGGGTCTGGCGACCGGTCGGCTGCGAGATCGCCCACTGGTTGTTCTGGCACAGGAACACGACTGGAGCGTTGAAGACCGCAGCGAAGACAAACGCTTCATTGACATCGCCCTGCGCGGTCGCCCCGTCACCGAAATAGCCGATCGCTGCGTCCTGCGACCCGTCGAGCTGGATGCCCATCGCGTAGCCGACGGCGTGAAGCGCCTGATTGCCGATGACGATGACGCTCGGGGCGCAGCGGTAGCGGTTCGGGTCCCAGCCGCCGTTCGTCACCCCTCGGAGCATGGCGAGCATGTCGAGGGGAGGGACACCACGAACCCACGAAACGCCGTGCTCGCGATAGGTGGGAAAGGCGTAGTCGGACGCCGCCATCGCGTGCGCGGAGCCGACCTGGGCGGCCTCCTGGCCAAGGCACGAGGCCCACAGCCCGAGCTCGCCCTGACGCTGCAGGGCAGTCGCCTCTGCATCAAGCCTGCGGACGAGGGTCATGTCACGCAGCAGGCCGCGCAATTCGTCGTCCGTCAGGGATATGGCGAAGTCCGGATGCTCGACCCGCTCGCCCCTCGCAGTGAGCAGTTGCACTCCTGCAGCGCCGAGCCCTGAATCGTCCACGTAAACCCACCTCCCAGCGAATACTTCCACGCCATGCCCGCGCAAGCGCAGGCATCCGGCTCTTTGGCCCGGCACAATGCATTCATGCCTGAAGCAGCGGATGAGATCCGAGTATTCCTCATGGACGATCACGAGCTCGTACGTCGCGGCCTCGCCGACCTCCTCGGACTCGAGAGTGACATAACGGTAGTGGGCGAGGCTGGGACCAAGGAGGAGGCCCTCCATAGGATTCCGGCCTCGCGGCCCAATGTGGCGGTGCTCGACGTGCGCCTTCCCGACGGCTCGGGAGTTGAGGTCTGCCGCGATATCCGGTCGTTCATGCCGGAGGTTAGGTGCCTCATGCTCACCTCGTACGCCGATGACGAGGCCCTGTTCGACGCGATCATGGCGGGTGCGTCCGGCTACGTCCTCAAGGACATCCGGGGCAATGACCTTGTCGATGCCATTCGACAGGTCTCGGCCGGGAAGTCGCTCCTTGATCCCGTCGCGACGCAGCGGGTGCTCGACCGACTGCGCAAGGGCGAGGAGCATGACGGACGCCTCGATGGCCTCTCCGACCAGGAGCGCCGGATTCTCGGCCTCATCGGCGACGGCATGACGAATCGGCAGATTGGCGAGACCATGCACCTCGCAGAGAAGACGGTGAAGAACTACGTGTCGAGCCTGCTTGCTAAATTGGGCATGGAGCGGCGCACCCAGGCCGCCGCTCTCTCCGCCCGAATGTCGGTGGAGCAGGAGCATCGAGGCGATCAGGGGAGGGGCCAGTGAAGCGTCGGACGGCTCTGGCGGCGGTCGCCGCTTTGGTGATGACCGCGGCAGGCACGACGACAGCCGCAGCGATGGGCACCGGCAACCCCTATCAAGACCATCAGGTCGGCGTGACCTACACCGTCTACCAGCCCGGCTTCGTCGCAGGGCTCGGCATTCAGCACGTCGGAGGCGACGACATGTGCCCGCCCGGTGTCGACCAGTCGCTGACGGCCGTCTACGGCAAGCATTCTGGGCGTCAGTTCACCTTGAACGAGGGCAATCCGATGTGCTTTGACATCGGCAACGGCGCGACCGTCCTCACCACCACCATCAACGGTGCGAAGGCGACAGTCGAGGCCTACTGCGATCCGTCGAACGGCCAGGTCTGCAAGGCCTCTGACGTTCTCAAGTACGGCGGCAACCTGCAGATGACCCAGCCCGGCACGGGTGGACTTCGCCCGACCCAGATCTGGATCGAGACCTTCGGCAAGAAGAACCTGAGCGCCCAGCAGCTGATTCAGATCGCCAAGGGCCTGGCTCCTGTCGGGTAGCGCACCCGACCCGGCCCGGCGCAGCGCGGGCCAGGCCGGGGTCATCGACGACGCTGATCTCGGCAGGGCCGCCGAGCAGGTCATCACCGCTCTCGCCGGTCCGGGTGCGACCGTTCGCGCCGATCAGCTCGAGGCAGTCCGGGTCCTCGTCTGCGATCGGCGTCGCGCCCTTGTCGTCCAGGCCACCGGCTGGGGCAAGTCGGCGGTCTACTGGATCGCCGCCCGGGCGGTTCGTGACGCGGGGTCGGGCCCGGTCCTCGTCGTATCTCCGCTGCTTGCCCTCATGCGCGATCAGGTCGCCGCTGCCTCACGGGCCGGCCTGCGGGCAGTCACGCTCAACTCGTCCAATGTCGACGACTGGTCGTCCCTCGAGCGTGACCTCGCGTCGGGCTCAGTAGATGTCGTGCTCGTCAGCCCCGAGCGGCTCGCGAGCCCGAGATTCGTCGGTGAGGTGCTCGGTCCGCTCATCGAGAGCCTCGGCCTGCTCGTCATCGACGAGGCCCACTGCATCTCGTCGTGGGGGCACGACTTCCGGCCCGACTACCAGCGGATCGCCGCGCTGCTGCTCGCGAACCCGCAACTGCCCGTCCTCGCAACCACGGCCACCGCGAATGCCCGGGTCACCGCCGACATCGCCGCCCAGCTCGGCGACGCCACCTTCGTCCAGCGCGGCGAGCTCGCCCGGACCTCCCTTCGTCTCTCTGTGCTCCCCGGGCTCTCGCCGATCGAGCGCTACGCCTGGGTCGCCGACGCCATGGGCCTGCTCGAGGGCTCGGGAATCGTCTACGTCCTCACCGTCGCCGAGGCGACGAGGCTCTCGGGATTCCTCACATCGCGCGGCTTCGCCGTCGCGGAGTACTCGGGGCAGTTGGAGCCCGCGGAGCGGGCACGCGTCGAGGATGCGCTACGCCGCAATGAGTTGAAGGCGGTGGTCGCCACCAGTGCCCTCGGCATGGGGTACGACAAGCCGGATCTCGCGTTCTGCCTGCACGTCGGGTCGCCGAGCTCCCCTGTCGACTACTACCAGCAGGTGGGCCGGGCTGGCAGAGCTCTCGACGAGGCTGTCGTCACCCTCCTGCCGGGCCGGGGCGACGAGCGGCTGTGGGAGTGGTTCGCAACGGCGTCGGTGCCCGATCCGGTCGAAGCGAACGCTGTCCTCGCGGCCCTCCGCGATGCCCCCGGCCCCGTGAGCGTCATCGCGCTCGAGACCTCCACGAGTGTCCGGCGCTCACGGGTCGAGCTCCTCGTTAAGGTGCTCGCCGTCGATGGTGCGGTGACGCGCTCCGTCGATGGCTGGTCGGCGAGCGGCCTGCCCTGGAGCTACGACGAAGCGAAGTACGCCGCCCTCGTCGAGGCGCGCAGGGCGGAGGCCGACCTCATGCGCGCTTACGCCGACGCCTCGACCTGCCTCGAGACACTGCTGCGCCTAGCGCTCGACGACGCTGTCGGCGAGGCGGCGAGATGCGGCCGGTGCTCGGTCTGCATCGGTGCCCTGCCGGCCTCGCTCCCGCGCAGCCCGGGCCGCGAGGCCCTGGAGGCGGCCACCGCTTTCCTTCGCGGGCTCGACACCGTGATCGCGCCCCGCAAGCTCTGGCCCGGCGGACTCACCGGACGCAGAGGCCGAATCAGCCCGGGGCTTGCGATTGCCGAAGGCCGGGCGCTGGCATTCGCCGACGATCCGGCGTGGACGGACGTCGCCGGGCTGCTCGCCGACGGCAGCGACGACCAGGACGCCCCCGACTGGGTCCTTGATGGGCTAACCGCCGTGCTCGCCCGCTGGCGATCATCCTGGCCGGCCCGCCCGATCGTGGTCGCCGCCATTTCCTCCGCGCGACGGCCCCGGTTCAACGAGTCCCTTGCCGCCGGGCTCGCTGCAATCGGTCAGCTCACCGTGATCGAGCCCTTCGAGATCAGCGGGCCCCGCGCCCCTTCCGGCCTGTCACCGGCGGCACGCGCCCGGACGGTCGAGTCGCGAATGCGCCTGCGTGCCGGGGTTGCCGTACCGAGCGGGCCGGTCCTCCTCGTCGATGACACCCTTCGCACCGGCTGGACCATGACGATCAGCGGGGCGCTCCTGCGCCAGGCCGGGGCCACCGCGGTGCTTCCCCTCGTCGTGCACCAGCGTCCGTGAGGCGTCGACTACTGCGTATCCAGCGGAGCGGGCTCAGGCTACTTTTCCCGCGTACCGTTCGCGGGCTGCCTCACCTGACGTTCCGACAAAGGATCCGATAGCGGACCAGCTCATTCCTGATGCGCGTGCCGTGCTGATCGCCTCGATGATGTGGCGCTCGGCATCGGAACGCTCCTGAACTGCCGCCCGGAGCAGGGCAACAGCAGCGGGGTCGAGTTCCTGAGCGTCGGTTGGTTCGTAATCTTCAAAGCGCGCAGCGAGCTCATCGGCGTGCTGCAGGATCTCGTCAACTGTGCGTGGCATCGTCATCACCTCAGAAACTTCTCGCGTGCTCGCATAGCGTGCACGATCACCATGGCTACGTCGCTCTCTACGTAGCCAACTTCCAGGATGATCGCCGCCGAATTAGCTCCGATCATCATCGTGAAGCCATCGCCTAGATCCCATACCCGAAAGGGGTTACGGTATGCGTGGACGATGTCTTCTCGCTGCAGTCCATGCTTGAAGGCGCAGTCCATGCTTGAAGACCGAGGGTGCAATGATCGGTTCATCAACCACCATTACAAAATAACTTGGAATTTTGCCTCATGCAAGGGGCGATCCGTGCCCGGCGTCAGATGAGGGCCCCTACCTCCGTCATCTGTCGATGAGCAGTCTGCAGGGCCTTCAGGTACCGATTCGCGTCCGCTCGATAGGTGGGAGCGGTGATCGACAGGGCCCCCACCACGAGCGCCTCATTCGTGAAGAGCGGCACCGCGAAGCCGTCGTAACGGACCTGCTCGATCTGCTCGATCTGCCCGACCAGGGCGCGGGGGAAGGTGATGGTGAAGCGGGTCATGCGGGGCATGGCCCGGTTCGCCACCTCGTCGAGGAGCTCACCGGACCCGAAGGCCATGAGGACCTTCCCGGTGGCGGAGCAGTACAGGTGGGTGCGCCCCGCGAACTTCGACTGATGCGGCGATTGCCGGTAGCCGTTCGCGCGCTCGACGAACAGGACCTCCTGGCCCGCGAGCACTGCCTGGTGCACCGTCTCGTGCGTCTCAGCGTGGAGGTCGGCCATGAACGGCCTCACATTGTTGCGCAGTACCCGTACCCTCGGGACTCGCGAGCCGATCTCGTAGAGGTGGATGCCGAGCTGGTACTCGAATTCGTTTCGCTCCAGAACGCCCCAGTCGAGGAGCTCCCGCGCCAGCCGATGCACGGATGCCTTCGAGATGCCCGTTCGAGCCGTCGATGAGGGCATCCAAACCGTCTTGCTCAGCGATCCACCTCGATGGAGTTCAGCCCATCCGTGCATTAGACATTTCCTATCAGGCAGCACCCGGATACGAACATGGAGGACGCGGCGCGATGGACGGGCACCAGGAGACAACCTCGTGGGCGGATGCCCGCGACGCCAAGATCGACCTGCGCGGCCCCGATCGCACGGTGAACCGGTTGCTCATTTCCGCCGCGGCTGCGTTCGGCGACTCGATAGCCCTCACCGACGGGGTCACCTCGGTCACCTATGCCGACCTACCCGACTGGGCTGCGCGCGCGGCCGGGGGCCTGCGTGCAGCAGGCGTGAGACCAGGTGACCGCGTTGTCGTCGTCTCCGCGAACCGGTTTGAAGTTCTCGAGATCTTCCTCGGCTGCTCGTGGCTCAACGCGATCTTCGTCCCGCTCAATCCCGATTCGCCAATCGAGCAACTCGCGACGTTCCTGAACTACATCGACCCGAAGGCGATCCTGGCCGAGGCCGCCTGCCTCGCTGCTGTCGAACAGGCGAACAGGTCACGGGGCGACAGCAAGGTCCGGGTCGGCCAGATCGGCGGGGGCGCCGACGACAATGCCGCGTGGCTCTGGGGCACCGGGGATGCCCATGACCTGACTCCGTCCGAGCCGTCCAGCCCGCTCGCAATCCTCATGACGTCGGGCACGACCGGCGTCTCGAAGGGGGTCGTCTGCCCCCACGGGCAATTCATCCAGTGGGGTGATTCCGTGGGGAGCCTGCTCAACCTGACACCGAGCGACGTCGCCTACACCTGCCTTCCCCTTTTTCACACGAACGCACTCAATGGCGTCATCCAGAGCCTCATCCACGGGTCGAGATTCCACATCGGCGGGCGCTTCTCGGTTTCACGCTTCTGGGAGCAGATCCGGGACGCCGAAGCGACCGTTACGTATCTTCTGGGGGCCACGTCGAGCATGCTCCTCACCCGTCCGCCCAGCGACAACGACCGCTCCCACCGCGTGTCCCGAATTCTCGCCCCCGGCACGACGACCGGTACGGTGACCGAGTTCGAGCGGCGTTTCGGGACGGTGCTGATCGAGGGCCATGGCATGACGGAGACGAACCTCGCCATTGCACCCCCGCCGAAGGAGCAAAGGCTCGGCTTCATGGGCACCGTGGTGCAAGGCTTCGAAGCGGTAGCCGTTGATGACAACGGGCTTGAAGTGGCGGACGGCATTCCCGGCGAACTCCTGCTCAGGACGAGCATTCCGAGCGCATTCAGCCTCGGCTACTGGCGCATGCCGGAGGTGACGGCCGAGGCCAATCGAGGGGGTTGGTTCCATTCCGGGGATCGTGTCGTGCTCGAGCAGGGCTGGTTCCGCTTCCTGGACCGCATCAAGGACGTCATCCGCAGGCGCGGCGAGAACATCTCCGCATGGGAGGTCGAGCAGGTACTCGACATGATTCCGGGCGTCATTCGGTCTGCCGTCATCCCCGTGCCCTCCGAGTTCGGGGAGGATGAGGTCATGGCATTCATTCGGGCGGACGGCGACGGACCGGGCGACTTCCGCGCCATCATCGATGCCTGCGAGATGCGCCTGCCGCGCTATGCGGTCCCGCGCTACCTCGACTACGTGACCGAGTTCCCCCTCACCGACACCGGCAAGATCCGAAAGCACGAACTGCGAGCGAGGGGCGTCACCGACACCACGTGGGATGCGAGCGAATATCGGGCATCCCGGGGTCGATGAGCGTGGAGCAGGGGGCATGGATCACCGGGGTCGGGCAAACGCCCTACCTGAGGAAGCCCGACGCCGACCTCACGACCGAGGCCCTGCTTGCCGATGCAGCCCAGGCAGCGCTCAGCGAGGCGGGCCTTCGGGCAAGCGATGTCGACGGCCTCGCCGTCGCGTCCTTCACCCTGGCACCGGACAGGGCAATCGACCTCGCCGCGAAACTAGGGCTCCGCCTGCGCTGGATCATGGACTCAGGACTCGGTGGAGCCTCAGGGGTCGACATGCTCCAGCACTCATCCGCAGCGGTGCGCGCCGGCGATGCGCGCAACATCCTCTGCCTCGGTGGCGACTGCTTCACCGGCGATGCCTTCACCAGGCTCATCAATGCGTACAACCGATCGATGATCGAGGACTTCGAGGGGTTCACGGCCTTCGGTCCCAACGCGATGTTCGCCCTTCTCACGACCTTGCAGATGTCGCGCCTGGGGTTGGAGCGCGCCGACTACGGTGCGCTCGTCTGCCGGCAGCGCGAGTCCGCTGCCGCGTTCAATGCGAATGCTGCCTACCGCACGCCACTGACCATTGACGACTATCTGGCAGCCCCGGTCGTCGCGGAGCCACTCACCATCTTGGACTGCGTCCCGGTCGTCTCGGGCGCAAATGCGATCACGGTGGGCGGCGCCCCGACGGGGGCGTCACCGGTGCGGATCGCCTCCGTCAAGGCCTCCTATAACCACGACAACCACCTCGGCGACGGCCTCACCACCGGGCTGAGCGAGGCGGCCGGCGCGCTCTGGGAGGCCACGGGGTGGGACCCCTCCGAGATCGACGTTCTCTCCCTCTATGACGACTACCCGGCAGTGGTCGTCGCCCAACTCATCGATGCCGGGTTCATCGGATCAGCGTCCATCAGCAAAGGAGACACCGCCACGGCACTGCGCGACCTCCTTCTCAGCGACCTAGCGATCAACTCATCGGGGGGCCAATTGTCTGCTGGACAGTGCGGCGCCGGAGCCGGGTTGCACGGGGTCGTCGATGCCTGCCGGGCTCTTGTCAGGCTCGGCCGTGGCGGCCGTGCCTTCGTGGCCGGCTACGGGATGGTCGTCCACAGATTCGGAGCCTGCTCGAACGCGGCCGCGTTGGAGATCGCATGAGCGCCGCCATCATGCCCGCTTGCGTGGCATGCGGCTGGCAGGGACGACCCCGCCGAATCTGGTGCCCCCGCTGCGGGGGAGCCGCATGGGCCGATGCGCCCCTGCCTGAGGCCACGGTCGTTGCGACCACTCAGGTCCGCCGGCATGTCGGGGGCGTCGTCGATCCGCCGGAGGTCGTCTGCCTCGTCACCACCGACGATGGCGCCACCTTCATCGCCCGATGCGATGACGCCGTTCCGCCGAAGCCTAAGGACCGGGTGAGCCTGGCCTTCGACAGCGGGCTCGTCGCTCACGCCTTGCCAAAGTCCTCGCGGGCTCGGGCTGGCGCCAAGCGGAAAGTCGGTCCCTGACTGGCGAGGATTCCCGTCGAGCACCTTCGCCATCGGGGCCGGCCGCGGGTGGCTCATCGTCCATGAGGTCCTGCACTCACCGGGCCTGGGCCACTCCGACGAGCCCGGCTCCATCATGGCCCCCACCGTCGCCATGACCAACGTCCTCGGACGCGCCGAACGCCGCAAGGAACTGCGCGCCCAGCCACATCCTCGATTCCCACCAGGGGACCTCGCCAACATCGCCGCCATGTATCCGCAGGATGGGCCCTCATGCTCCGCGTAGCGGGATCACCTCGCCCGTCGGCCAGTGACATCAGCATCGCTCGACCCGTGGGGGCTGGGTGTTCTGAGTTCGACAGCGCCCAAGCGTCAGACGCGACGGGCCGCGTTGTCCCACGCGGACTTGAAGACACGCTGATGGGCGGCTTCTGGGCAAGTCGTAGGAGTAGGTCATCGCATTTCTATAGCCCTCGAGTGCGAATCTGGTCTCAGTCATCACGTCCATCGGCTCTTCGCCGGGGTAAGCAGGGCCTCGAAGAGCGTGCGTGACGCCCCATCCAGCGCTAATCGGCGTCGCTTCAAGGAAGCTCAACGCCAGGAGTCGGCCCCGAAGTCATGGAGCGCGCCGAGGGAATCGAAGACGTTGTCCCGGTGGATGAGGATCACATCACGGTGGGCCCCAGCAATCACCGCAATGAGACAGTCCATGATGCCCCGAACTGGAGTCCGGGCCGCCCGGGCCTGCACGAATAGTTCGCCCGCGTGGATGAAGGAATCCGCCGATGGCAGCGCGAGCGAGGGAAGACCGCGGACGATCGCGTCGATCGCGCGGGAGTTTCGCTCGTTTCTTCCTGCGGCCAACTCGGCTTGGACCGGACCGCAGGTCACGAACGAGGCCGGTGCATTCGCGAGCATCGACAGTCGCTGCTTCACGTCAGCATCACCGCGGAGGATAGGAATCCACAGCGACGAATCGACGAGGTAGCGGGTCAATCGACGATTGGATCATCAGTGCGGATGGCATCAAGATCGGCATCCCAGCCAACGCCGACCATGGCATCGAGGTCTGACAGTGACATTCGCGACTCGAGAAGGCGTCGTAGCGCGAATTCGACGGCGCTGCGCTTTGTCGGCAACCCGAAGATCTCCATTGCCTGCAGGACCAGCTCATCGGGGAGGTCGATGTTCGTCCGAGTCATGACGTCAAAATACACATTCGATGTGTAGAGATCAACATGCCTGTCTCTTGGCACGTGCCGTTCACGCTGTCTCCGGCGCGGTGCGCGACGCGGTCGACGGGGCGGGCTGGCAGGCGGGGCACCAGTAGGTGAGGCGGGGTGCGCCGGCAGCACCCGGGCCGAGCAGGCTCACTTGCCCGGCGCCGAGATCATCTGCCTGCCGGTCCACCCGGATCACCGCCCCGCACCGGCGGCAGGGCTTTCGTCCGCGCTCAAACACATAGTGTGTGCGGCCAAATCCCTCCTCCCCGGTTGTCGATTGCGAGGGGCGCGCCTTATTGCGCTCCATGAGCCGGTGGGCATGCTGCACGACCTCTTCAAGGTTCGGCACCTCGCCCGCCGGAGTCGCGGGGTGGACTCCTGCGAGGAACAGCGACTCGCACCGGTAAATGTTGCCGATTCCGGCGAGGTTGCGCTGGTCGAGCAGGGCCATGCCGATCACTCGTCCCGGGCGCCTCCGCAGATTCCTTAAGGCCACGCCGGTGTCCCAGTCCGGGCCGAGGATGTCCGGCCCGAGGTGGCCGACGACGATCGCCTCGTCAGCTGTCGGGAGCAGGTTGACCACGGGCAGGCGGAAACCGACCGCGACCGAGTCCGCTGTTCGCAGCACGAGCCGGACCTGAAAGGACGGACCGCCCTTCCAGCGCTCACCCTCGCGATAGAGGTGCCAACTGCCGTCCATCCTGAAGTGGGTATGGAGGGTCCGGCCATCGTCGAACCGGAAGAGCAGGTGCTTGCCTCGGGGCACCACTTCGATCACCGTCTGCCCAGTGAGGGAGGCCGTGGCGAGCGACGGCCAACGGAAATCGCTCGCAGTGATCACCTCCCCGGCCAAGCGGTCGTGCAGTCGCCGGGCAGCCAGCCAGACCGTGTCGCCCTCGGGCATCAGTGGCCCTCGGACCGAAGTCGCCAGCCGGACGGGGTATGGAGGAAGCCCGCCCCCTGCATGGCCTGGCCCCTTGCGTCGAGTGGGCTCGGAAGTGAGCCATTGACACTCGTGAGCCGTATCCGGGTTTCACGCAGACGAGCGGCGGCCAGGCCCTCAAGGGCTGGGCGCTCATCGCCCCAGAGCAGGAGTGTTGCCCCGCCCTTCTCGAGGTATCCGCGCAACTCGCCGCCGACGAGGACGACCCACGCGCCCGGCTTTCGTCCGGCCCGATGGGTCACCCCGTCCGGTGGGTCTGGCCACGGCAGTGCCGCGCCATAGGCATTGGCCGGGTCGACCGCAGCGAGCACCGTGATCCTTTGCTGCCGGCCCCCCGGCCGCACCGCGCGCAGGCGATCGATCGCGGCACCCGTCCCGAACTGCGCCGCGCCGAGTCCCTCGATCGCGTAGACCCGCTGGCATCGCCCGGCCTGCTCGAAGGCAGCGAGGATCCGGTACGCCGCAGCAAAGCCGCCCGGGAGTTTCTCGGCCACCACACTGCCCCTCGTGACGACCCCGTAGCGCGCAAGCAGGGAGTCGGCGGCTTGGGTGGCACGCCGTTCGGTGCTCGTGTCCACGGAGGGCAGGGCAGACCATCGACCGGCGGAGGTCGGCGGGCCCACCCGGCGCGGGAGCGCTATCCGACCGCGGCGCTGCGGAACTCGCACCTTCGCCTGCGTGCCGACGGAGCGCGTCCGCAACCCCGCCCAGCTGTCATTCGTGAGATATCCGCGCCAGGTGAGTGACCACAGCACGGTGTCGAGGCGGGCGTCGTCGACGACCCGCTCGCCGAGCATCCCGACCTTGTCGGAGATGTTACGAAAGAAGTAGCCACCCGATCCGTCAAGGACTGTCAGCACGAGGGCGTCGAGGTCGTCCGCATCCTCGTCGATTGGCCCTGAGATCGGGCGGATGGAATCGGCGAGGTCTGCGGGGGCGATCGCGACGAGCCCGTCGCCTCGAGCCATCTGGCCGGTGCCCCACCAGATGACCTCCCCGGCTGTCGTGAGCTCGTCGAGCATCCCGGGGTGGTAGCCGCGCACCCGGCTCGGCAGGATCGCCGACTCCCAGGCAGAGGCTGGCAGCGCCACGCCTGCCAACTGCTCAATGACCGCGAGCACGGCATCAGCGCCACCCCGATTTGGAGACTGGCCCGCCTCGGCTACCTGCTGCCAACCGAGCAGGAACTCAGCGAACGCAACCCCCGCCACCGGCTCGGCCTCATGGCGTAGCCGGGCCACGCTGCGGCGCCTGATCCGCCTGAGCACCTCCGGCTCACACCACTCAAGACCCTTGCCGCCGGGCCGAAACTGCCCGCTGATGACCCGGCCACTGGCGGCGAGCCGCTGCATGGCGAGCTCTGCCACCGCCGGCGCGAGGCCGATGGCGTGGGCTAGGGCCGCAGTGTCGAATGGCCCATGGGTGCGGGCGAATCGGTGGACGAGGTCGCCCACCGGGTCGGCGACCGGCTCGCAGAACTCGATCGGCACGCCCGGGGGCAGCACGACGCCGAGTGCGTCACGCAGCCGCGCTGCATCCTCAATCGCCGCCGTCACCATGCCGCCCGCGGCACCGGGCCAGCGCACACCGATGGCCCGGCGCGCGGAGCAGAGTTCCAAAAGCCACGCGGGGTCGATGCCACGCGTCAGCGCATCCTCATCACTCAGCGGGCCGAGGATTCGCAGCAGGTCCGCGGCATCCTCGATGTCGCGGGCCTGACGATCAGCGGTCAGGTGCTGCAGTTCGGCCTCGACCTCGTCGAGGGCGAGCGGGTCGAGCAGGTCACGGAGCTCCGGCGTGCCGAGCAGTTCCGCGAGCAGCGTGGCGTCGAGGGTGAGCGCCTGCGCCCGACGCTCGGCGAGGGGCGCGTCACCCTCATAGAGGAACGAGGCGACGTACCCGAAAAGCAGGGAGCGCGCGAAGGGTGATGGCGTTGCGGTCTCGACCTCGACGATCGTGACCTCGCCACTGCGGATCCGCTCCGTCAGGCGCACGAGCGCGGGTACGTCATAGACATCCTGGAGGCACTCGCGAACCGTCTCGAGCACGATCGGGAATGACGGATAGCCGGCCACCGCCTCGAGTAGGTGCGCTGAGCGCTGCCGCTGCTGCCACAGCGGTGAGCGCTTGCCCGGGTGTCGCCGCGGAAGCAGGAGCGCTCGTGCCGCTGCCTCGCGGAAGCGACTCGCGAACAGTGCCGATCCGGCGATGTTGTCGGTCACTACCCGCTCGACATCCTCAGGTTCGAGGACGATCGTCGCGATGACCGCGCGGACCTGCTCATCGCCCTCGGCGTCGGGCAGTCGCAACACGATCCCGTCGTCGGCGTGCATGACCTGCGGATCGAGCCCGGTCGTCTCGCGGACCCGGGCTGCGATGGCCAGGGCCCACGGCGCATGCACCGCGGCCCCGTAGGGGGAGTGGATGACCACCCGCCAGTCACCGAGCTCGTCGCGGAAGCGCTCGACAAGGAGGGTGCGGTCGTCGGGGAGTTGCCCGGTGGCCTCACGCTGCTCGTCTATATAGGCGGAGAGGTTTGATGCGGCCCGGTCATCAAGCCCGGCGGCGGCGAGCCGCTCGGCGACGTCCGTCTTCTTCCCGTGGGCGACGGTCCGGACGAACGCGCCCACCGCCTCCCCAAGCTCGGCCGGTCGGGCCAACGCATCCCCGTGCCAGAACGGAAGCCGGCCAGGCTGTCCGGGCGCCGGGCTGACGAGCACCCGATCATGGGTGATCTGCTCGATCCGCCAACTGCTCGCCCCGAGGGCGATCACTTCGCCTACCCGGGACTCGTAGACCATCTCCTCATCGAGTTCGCCGACCCGCGAGCCCTTCTCGCCAACCATGAACACCCCGAAGAGTCCGCGGTCGGGGATCGTGCCGCCACTCGTCACCGCAAGTCGCTGCGCCCCCGGCCTGCCGCTGAGGATTCCGGTGGTTCTGTCCCAGACGATGCGGGGCTTGAGGGAGGCGAAGTCATCGGATGGGTAACGGCCGCTGAGGAGATCGAGGACGGATTCCAGGACGCCTCTGGTGAGGCCCGTGAACGGTGCTGCCCGCCGGGCGAGGGCGAGGCATTCGTCCACCGTCCACTCCTCCCCTGCCGAGTCGGCCATCGCGAGCATGGCGACAATCTGCTGGGCGAGGACGTCCAAGGGATTGCGGGGGATGCGCAGTGCCTCGATCTGGCCGGCGAGCATGCGCTCGGCCACGACGGTGCACGTGACGAGGTCTCCCCTGAACTTGGGGAAGATGATCCCCCGGCTGGTGGCGCCGACCTGATGGCCGGCCCGTCCAACCCGCTGCAGTCCGGAGGCGACGCTCGGCGGGGTCTGGACCTGAATGACGACGTCGACCGCGCCCATGTCGATGCCGAGTTCGAGGCTGCTCGTCGCGACGACAGCGGGGAGCCGGCCAGCTTTGAGATCCTCCTCGATAACCGATCGTCGCTCCCTGCTGACCGAACCGTGGTGCGCGGCTGCGATCGGGGCGAGCGCCCCACGGTCGGCAGCAATGTCATTGATTCGAGAGGTGATGCGCTCAGCCAATCGGCGGGAGTTGGCGAAAATGATGGTCGCGCGGTGAGACTCAATGATGTCGACGAGGCGCTCGTCGATATGCGGCCAGATGGACGACTGAGCCTCGGCGCCTGCCGCGGATCCCGAGACCTCACCATCCCCGGGCCGGCCCCCCGTTCCATCGGCCAGTGCCGCCATGTCGTCTACCGGCACCTCGATTCGCAGGTCCCATTGCTTATGCGATGGCGGACAGACGATGGTGGCCGGCTGACTCGGGCAGATCCACTCGGCGACGTCCTCGATGGGCCGGACGGTGGCCGAGAGCCCGATGCGCTGGGCGGGCGCAGCGAGCAGGGCGTCGAGTCGCTCGAGCGAGAGGGCGAGGTGAGCCCCGCGCTTCGTGCCGGCGATCGCGTGTACCTCGTCGAGGATGACCGTGTCGATGCCCCGGAGCGCCTCTCGGCCAGCCGAGGTCAGGAGCAGGAAAAGCGACTCGGGTGTCGTGATGAGGATGTCTGCCGGTGCCCTCGCGAATCGGGCGCGCACGGCCGCCGGGGTGTCGCCCGTTCTCGTTGCGACGGTGACCTCGGGGACCTCGATACCAAGCCGACCGGCCTGCTGGGCGATCCCGGCGAGCGGGCTGCGCAAGTTGCGGTCGACGTCGACCGCGAGTGCCTTCAGTGGAGAGACATACAGGACGCGGCAGCGCCGGGCCGGGTCCGGCTTGATCGACGTGGAGTGCAGTTGATCAAGGGCCCAGAGGAATGCCGCGAGGGTCTTGCCGCTGCCGGTGGGGGCAACGACGAGGACGTGCTTCCCGGTGGCGATTGCCGACCATGCCTGCTCCTGGGCCAGCGTGGGCGCGGCGAACGCGGCGTCGAGCCAGGCCTGCGTGGCCGGAGTGAAGCCTGCGGGCATGCTCGTCATGGTAGGTCCACGGGCAGTGGCCCGCGAGCGGCTCGTGCGTCGAGGTCTACCCATCAACCACAGATGTTCGTTAATCTGCGATTATGCGCGCCAGGGTCAACATCAACGACGACCTCAACCGTGAGGTCAAGGTCCAGGCTGCTCGACGCGGGGTATCGACCGCCAATGTGATCGAGGACGCGCTCCGCTTGGCCTTATGCCCACAACAACGTGAAGACCCGCCAGACTTCCCGGTTTCTGCGAGATCGGGTGGTGTACGGCCCGGTGTGAATTTCGGCGACTCGGATGACCTTTATCAACTGATCTACGGCGAGGACGATCGTCGAGCAGCTCTGCTGGTTGGGGCAAACGCACCCAAGAACCCACCCACCTGACGGAAAGTGCCCGTCGATTCATTATTCTGGCAGTTGGCGCGTGGTTGGTGAATTCGCCCGAACCCTCTCCTTGAGCACACGCGCAATTCCTGCCGCCCTTCTGGCGGCATCGGCGATCGTGTCACGAACGACGATCGTCACCTTCGATCGCGGCTTCGCTCGCTACCCGGGCCTCAACGCTGAGATCCTGTCGCTCACCCCTTAAGTCCATTGCAGGGCGGAGGTCGCGACGCCTCGAAGGTCATTGGGTACTTGGCCGAGGATGTGTACAGGGGCAAGCTAGGGCACCTCAGGCGTGAAAGGTCGAGCAGAGATTCGAGCGCTAATTGTCGCAACGGCATAGAGTCCGGCCCTCCTAGGCGGTCGTATCGCGCGTGACATAAGCGTTGAGTAAATGTGGCCCTGTTTGTTCTTTTTGTATCCAATTATTGACAATAACTCCATACTGTCCATAATCAGAGACATGCAGCCGGTAAAAGAAGAAGTCGCTGAGCAAGCGGATGAGCGGTGGCTGCGGTCGCTGGGCGCGCGCCTACGAGACACGCGTGTGTCATTGCGAGTGTCGATGACCGCGGCGGCGCAGTCAGCCGGGGTTTCCCGGATGACGTGGCATCGCATGGAGTCCGGCTCGCCCAGCGTGTCCGCAGGCTCGTATGCACGAGCACTTGACGTGCTCGGTATTGCCGAGAGCGATGAGATGGCATCCGCAGCAGTTCGACCGATTGGGATGATCCCGACGCGGATCCGGGTAGGGGACTGGCCCGAGTTGGCCGCAGTGGCGTGGAGCCTGCAACCGGACACACTGCTCACGCCCCGTGAGGCTCTTGACTTGTATGAGCGAAACTTCCGCCATCTGAACCCCTTGAACCTCACCGAGTCAGAGCAGGCCTTGATCGACGATCTGCGTGACGGGCTCGGTGATGATGTTCGCGCGTAGTCGCCACCAACTGATTGCAGTGGCGCTCGGCTGCATGGACGCTGAGAGTCTGCGGTCCGCTGACTGCCTGTTCGCAGGAGGGACGGCGTTGGCGATGCGGTTCGGCGAATACCGGGAGTCGGTCGACATCGACTTCGTCGTCGCCGCAGACTCGTCGCATCGACGACTTCGTGAGACATGCAAGCAGGGCGGGTTCGATGCGCTGATGGTCCCTGGTCAGCGGGTCGTGGTCGCTGGTCCCATGCGCATCGATCAGTACGGAATCCGCACACGTCTCCTCGTCGCGGGTACGCCGATCAAGTTCGAAATAATCCGGGAGGGACGCATCACCCTTGAAAAGCCGGGCAGAACGGACGTAGTCATGGGGCTGGCGACGGCGACTGTGACGGATCTCGTCGCGATGAAACTGCTGGCGAACTCGGATAGATGGGCCGACTCAACCGTGTTCAGTCGCGACATCATCGACTTGGCAATGGTTCAGCCGAACCGGCAGGTGTTGACGCAGGCGATCGCGAAGGCCTCGGTTGCCTACGGTGAGGGCGTGGTGCGCGACGCCCGATCGGCCATCGCGTGGCTGCTCGAGCGTGGCGCAGTCCTCCAACGGTGCCAGCAGGCGATGGGGATGGAGCAGCCTCGCGCGGTGCTCGTGCATCGCCTCCGCCGTCTCGCGATGTCGCTAGAGACAGTGAGCCCCTGCCAGTTACTTGGGTTCTCGACTCTGCACAGCACCGATCGAGGGACACGGCCCGTCATGAACACCACTCGAGGGGCGATCCTCACCGGACGCTCCCCTGAGAATCGGGGCCAGTGGCCTGCTGGGCCTCTTCACGGTGGTCGATCTTCGACATCCAAAGGGACTGCAGCAGGCTCACGGCTCGCTCCTTGTCCATCGAGGCTACCTCGACCTCAGGAACACGAAACTTCACGACAAGTTGGTGCACAAGATCAGCCGGGAGGCTGTGGGAGGGCACCTGCGGAACACCTCGAGGTGGGCGGACTCCGTTGTTGACGCAATCCCAGAACTCATCCTCGGTGATCTTGAGTTGGTCACGAAGGACATGGCTCCACAATGCTGGGCCGTAGTCAGACCGATCTATGGGGTGCGAGACGCGGGTTCGTAGGACGTTGCCATCAGGCAGTGCCAGTTCGTAGGTCACGTGATGATTCGTCTTGCTCCCACGCGCATTTCTTACGGACGTCCAGCCTTCAATCCTGCAGAACTTCTCATGGTCGGCGCGAGTTGGCGTCGGGTGGTTCACTCCCCGACCAACCAGGCCTTCAATTGACCGTCATCCGACAGTGCGATGAGTTGCACCAGGCCCCAGTTGTTCGCGTGGTTCGGAGCATGCAGGAGGTGATCGTCCCAGTCCTGCGCGTACTCGCGGAGCACGAGAACCATCTCGTCCAACGCCCCATCGAAGGTCGTAGCGTCAGCAGCAAGCGGTAACCCTGGCAGGAAGATACTCCAGCCGTCCGCCTCCGCAACAAGCTGCGCGTCTGCGGGGCGAGTTTCGGTAAGCATGCTCCGCAGCCGACCAGCGTCGACGACAGCTGCAACCCTGTTCTCGCGGCGCACCGTCGCGGACCGCCCCTCCTCAGCAGCGTCGAGGAGGTCCTTGAACCCGGCTCTGGCTGCGGAAAGCGTCGGGAAGTGGGTTGCTGTAGCCATTCCTTACCTCCATTTATGTACTAGCTGTACAGAGAGTACAGATATCGCCGCAGAAGTTCAATCGTCGTGCGAGCAGGAAATCGGCAGCCTTGGTGCAGCGCAGATCTCACAGGGTCCGCGGCTGAGCGTGTGGCCAAGCGGGTGGCCTCTAGTTCCGATATTATCGGAACTAGAACACCTCTATTGTTTGTTTGAAAACTGCGAAGGTCATCTCATGGCACCCACAACGCGTAAGCAGAAGTATCTCCCCCGAATCGTGGACAACGTGCTGGGTCAGCGCTTGCGCTCCCACGGAGCGGTTCTCATCGAAGGTCCGAATGCCTGCGGCAAGACTTCCACCGCGCGCCAACTCGCTGCCAGCGAGGTGCGCCTCGACTCTGACGTCGCGATGCGTCGCGCCGGACTCGCTGAGCCCGCCATCCTCCTCGAGGGACCCACCCCAAGGCTGATCGACGAGTGGCAACGGGTTCCCGATGTTTGGGATGCCGTGCGAAATGCCGTCGATGATCGTCAACAGGACGGGCAGTTCATCCTCACCGGCTCGGCAACACCCTCAGAAGCCCTGATCCGACACTCGGGCGCGATGCGCGTGTCGCGGCTGCAGATGCGCCCGATGAGCCTGTTCGAGTCGGGCGACTCCACTGGCGCGATCTCCCTGGCTGCACTGCTCACCGGGGAGAAACTCACCGCGGTGCCGCCAGCACACGACCTAGCTGCGATCGCCGAGCTCACCTGTCGGGGCGGATGGCCCGCCAACTTGAATCGCAGCATTGACGACGCCCAACAGTCGGCCCGGGACTACCTCGACACGATCGCGGGGACCGATCTGTCCGAGGTGGACGGGATTCGGCGTGACCCTCGCAAGGTCAAGGCGTTGCTGTTTTCCCTCGCGCGCCACAACGCCACGTACACCGACCTCAAGGTCTTGGCCGCCGATGCCACTGGACAGGGCGAGCCAGTGACGTCCAAGACGGTGAGTACATACCTCGACCCGCTGTTGCGCCTATGGGTGGTTGACGAGCAATATGCGTGGGGCGGGCACCTGCGCTCGGCAGCACAGGTGCGCTCCAAGCCAAAGCGCCACCTCATTGACCCCTCCCTCGCCGTGGCTGCGCTCGGCGCAGACCCAAGTGCTCTGCTGGCTGATCGCGAGATGTTCGGCTTCCAGTTAGAAAGCCTGGTGTATCGAGACTTGTGCGTTTACGCCCATGCCCTCGGCGGTCAGGTTCGGGCGTACCGCGACAGCCGTGACGTCGAAGTTGACGCCATCGTTGTGGGACCGAAGAACCAGTGGGTGGCACTGGAGGTGAAACTCTCGGGCAGTGACGCGGTGCTCGAATTTGCAGCGAAGTCGCTCCTGCGCTTCGCCGACAGCATGACAACGGCGCCAGCATCCTTGGGGATAGTCGTGGCAACCGGCCCGTCATACAGGCGCACCGACGGTGTGCACGTCATCTCAATCGGAACGCTCGGACCCTGATTCGGCGAATCTAGAGGATTGCGCGCAAGTCTGGCTTGTAGTTCGTGGGAGTTTGGCGTTCATCCACGTGATGGGAGTCCGTAATGGATCTTGCTGGGATGTCCCTCCTTGGAGAGGTTGTCGCCGACGATCGCGCCAGGATCGCATTTGGGAGGGTGGGCGTTCGTAAGGATGACCGCTTCGCAGTCGCGGTCGGTGAGGACGGAACCATTGTCTTGACCCCACTGGTCTCGATTCCCAAGCGGGAGTTGCTCGTGTGGGAGAACCAGCAGTTACGCGAGAGTTTGGCTCGTGGCCTAGCGCAGAGCGCACATGGGGAAACAGTGGAGCTCGGTGACTTCACTCAGTTTGTGGATGGACGGGACGAGGCTGAGTGAGCAAGTTTCGTCTCGTTTTCACAAGTGAGGCGAACGATGTCTTGAGGGATCTCGAGTCACCGCAGTATGCAACGAAACTCAAGAAGGTCCGCGAAACTCTGGGGTTGATCCAACAGGACCCCTCGTACCCAGGATTGAGGTCGCACAAGTATCGATCGTTTCATGGGCGCAATGGCGAGGACGTCTGGGACTCATACGTTGAGAACAACACGCCAGGGGCATGGCGCGTCTTCTGGCACTACGACCCAGCCGAAGACCACATCACGATCGTGACCATCGGGCCGCACCCGTAGCTGGCTCTGCCCCTAAAGGGTGTCCATCACGGCACGTATGAAAGCGAGATCGGTACCTGCCTGCCGGTGGATGGTCGGCCGCCTACGACCCAGACCCCTCGAATGGTGTGGGCGCCAGTCACTCCGAGTGAGTGAAGGTATGACGAGACGTTCCTGGCTCGCGCGTCCGACAAAGACAGCCACGGCCTTCCCTGTTCACGTGACCAAGGACAGCAGTTTCACCCTGCCTGCCTTGGTCCGTCTCGGCGAGTTCGCAGGAAAAGGTCCGAACGGCACGGGCACCTCACGAGAAGAGCTGCCGCTGGCGTTCACCGTGAGCTCACCCATCAACGTCAGCGGCAGAATGTAGAAGTGCACCGTGCAGCAGAGTAGATGACCAACGCACCAATGTCCGTCACCTTCGGACGGACATTTCCCGTGATCGGCGCCCGGAAACAAGGGTGACGGACCCACCAGCTGGGACCCCGGCGACCGGCGAATTCAAATTTCACATCAAGAGAAACTGCGTGGCTTGCGCCCTAACGGGCCCAAGCCACGCACCAACCCATCGGCTCAATGGCGCCCGACACCGCGGCCTTGCGGTCGAAAAGCCAAGACGAAGATGAAGGGAGAAGTGATGAGTGGCTAAAAGGCCCGTATCGGACGGATCTGCAGCGCGACGTTCTTGTCTTGGTTGTACCCGACGCCATCACTAAAACCGGGGTTCCACGCAGCGCTCGGATTGGCCTGACTCGAAGTCCAGAACGTGCCGTTAGGAAACCCGTACGTACCTGCAGCGAAGGTGCTGTTCTGGACCGTTCCCGCGCAACTCACACTCGGTGCAGCAGGTGTAGTGGGATTACGCGAATAATTACACATCGCATTCATCTCAACCCTGGATGGCAAGAACCACTCCCCCGCGCTAGAACCGGAAGGTGCATATGCCAGCACCGCTGCCGCAGCATTGGAACTGCACGCGCTTGATGCCGCCATCGCTGCCGTATTCGCCGCACCCGTGCCCACATCCATACCAGTCGCAGCAGAAACGTCCGTTAAGCCATCGCACCACGTCGCGGTAGCGTCAGGTGTTCCTGCACCACTCCACGTTTTCGGCGCCATCTCGTACGTCGTCCCACCTGAGATCAGGAAGATCAGGCCACCCCCCGGCCCGGTACCGCCCAATGCGTAGACCTGTGGTGTGACCGATCCTGAGGCTCCCGATGCAGCGGAGGCTCCGACGACGTTGGTAGCGGTGACGGTAAACGTGTATGTGGTACCGGTGGTCAGGCCGGTGACGGTGAACGTGCCGCTACCCGACTGGTTCAAGGTCGCGGTGACCGAGCCAGGCGTCGACGTGGCGGTATACGACGTGATCGTCGCCCCACCATTGGACGTTGGTGCGGTGAAGGCGACCGTCGCCGAGGTGACGCTGGCCATCGCTGCGGCGCCGATCGTCGGCGCGCCGGCCGCAACGGCAGCGACGGTGAACGACACGGTGACCTGCGGCGCGGCCAGCGTGGTCGAATTGCCCGCCTGATTCGCGTTGATACTGCAGGTGCCGGTAGACACGAACGCCAGCACCCCGCCACCGCTGATCGTGCACACCCCACTCGTCGATGACGTGAGCGTGACCGCCAGCGCCGAATCGGACGTCGCCGTGAGCGTCGGGGTTGTCCCGAAGTTCCTCGTCCCCGGGTTCGCGAACGTGATCGCCTGC
>WLOY01000090.1 GCA_009699015.1 Actinomycetota bacterium
CCGACGCCCGAGGTGTAGGCGGCAAGGGCCTGCTCGACGCTGACGCGCTCGCCCGGGAGCCACGGCTGGTCGGCCGGATCAGCCGACATCCGCCGGTTGACCGCGACCTGGATGCCGGCGAGCGGGGCGTACGTGGTCACCGGCCAGTCGCTGCCGAACGAAACGGTTGCCCCCGAGTCGACGAGGGTCTTCATGAGGTACTGGCGGCTCGTGCGCAGTTCGCCGAGCCTCGGTGCGGTCAACTCTGTCTGCCAGGAGTCGAACTTCGCCCAATAGGGCTCGAAGTTCGCGACAATGCCCAGCGCCGCGAATCTGGGCACGTCGGCGTCGTCGACGAGTTGGAGATGCACGATGACGGGCCGCCTGTCCCGCGGTCCGTTAGCGATGATCGCTGCCTCGATGGCATCGAGGGCCATGCGCGCGGCGCCATCGCCGATGGCGTGGATATGCGCATTGAATCCGAGGGCATCGATCGCCGTGACGGCCAAGGCGAGCTCGGCGGGATCCCAGTTCGGCATGCCCTTCGAGTGCGGGCAGTCGCAGTAGGGCTCGAGGAGGGCGCCCGTGCCTGACTCGATGACGCCATCGGCGAAGAACTTGACCGTATTGGCCGACAGGGCGGGGGAGCCGTGGGCAGCGACCCGTGCGCGGTCCTCTGAGAAGCCGGCGAGCTGATCGCGCCATGAGTTCGGGTCGGCCCAGAGGGCGAGGTCGGCGCGGAAGGTGAGGAGGCCTCGCGTGGAAGCCTCGATCCAGGTGCCGACATCGGCGCGCTCGACCCAGGCATCCTGTACCCAGGCCAGCCCGGACGATGCGAAGGAGCGAGCAGCGTGCTCGATGGCCGCCATCCGCATCTCGATGGGCACCTCAGGCATGAGGTCGTAGACCGGACGCCACGCGCCCCACTCGCGCAGGGTTCCGGTCGGGTCGCCCGACTCGTCGCAGACGATCTCCCCGTCGTGCGGCTGGGTCACCCCGCGCTCGTAGCCCGCGAGCCGCAAGGCCGCGCTGTTCACCCAGACGGTGTGGTAATCGGTGGCCCGCAGGACAACCGGACGGTCAGCAACCTCGGCATCGAGCCAGGCCGCGTGAAAGACTCCGCTGGGCGCAAGCGTGTGGTCGAATCCCTCGCCCCTGATCCATGGAACCTCGGGGTGCGCCCGGGCCCAGTCGCCAACGGCCCGGGCGATTCCCTGCGGGTCGTCATGGCCGCGAACCGGCGCGAACTGCTGCTCGAGGCCGCCGAAGATGGAGTGCACATGGCCGTCGCCGAAGGCGTGGCAGATGAACCCGCCCTGGGCGTCGATGACGTGGTCGGCCGCTATCGAGCGCGCTGATTGACCCAGGGCGAGGACACGATCGCCGACGAAGGCGATGGCATCGGTGACCGCGTAGTCAGCGGTCCCCGGGATCTGCCGGCCGGTCCAGACGACGGCATTCTCTATGCGGGTGACCTGTGCTTGGCTGGGCGTGCTCACGGCGCTCCGATCCTGTTGGCGAGGTGCATGCGGTGACGGACAGGCTGACGTGGCGCCATCGTCTGGGTGCCGTCGCGATGAGCATGCAACGGCACCCAGACGTGGTCACTCACATGAGTTGCCTTTTCGATTGCGCTACTTCTTGAAGGTCGTCCAGACCTGGTCGTACAGGTCGATGGCCTCGACCGGGCAGCCCGGGGTCGGCTTTGCCAGGGCCGCGTTCTCGGGTGACATGACGACGGCCGGGTCCCCGGAGATGTCCGGCTGCATGAATGCGTCCGAACCGGTGATGCCGTTGTCGTAGCCGACGAAGTTCGTGGCCTCGCCGATGTTCGCGGGATCCATCATCCAGTTGATGAAGATCTTCGCGTTGTCGACGTTCTGGGCTCCGACCGGCACCGCGAAATTGTCCTGCCAGAGATTGAGCCCCTCCGACGGAAAGGCATACTCGAGGCTGGCATTGTCGGCCTTGGCGCGGTGGAAGGCACCGTTCCACATCATGTGCATTGACTGCTCGCCACTGGCCATGCGGCCGATCACGCCGTCGGAGTTGATGACGGCAACGCCGGGCTTCCAGCCCGCGAGCAGGCTCTCGACCTTGATGTAGTCGGCCTTGTCGGTGGAGCAGGGCTGGGCGCCGACGGCACGCAGGGCTGCGTGGATGACCTCGACCTGGTCGTTGAGCGTGCCGATCTTGCCGGCGGCCGGGCTGTCGGGTGAGAAGAAGTCCGCCCAACTCGTGATCGGCCCGCCGGTCTTGCTCGGGTCGTAGGCGATGCCCGTTGTGCCGTACATGTACGGCGCGGTGTAGCCGCGTCCCTGATCGAAGTAGACGTCCAGGAATGCGGGCTTGATGTTCTTGCCGTTGGGGAATGATGCGGGATTCACCTGCTCGAGCAGGCCGAGGTCGATCATCTGGGCGACCATGTAGTCACTCGGGACGATGACGTCATAGTTGGCGCCGCCGGCCTGGAGCTTGGCGAGCAGGGTCTCGTTCGAGTCGAAGTTGTCGAGGTTGACCTTGATGCCTGTCTCGGTCTCGAAGCGCTTGAGCACCTCCGGCGAGATGTAGTCGGTCCAGTTGTAGAGGTTGAGCTCACCTCCGTTCGCTGTCGGGAAGTCTGCTGCCGGCGCCGAGGCAGCGGCCTGACTTGCTGCCGGTTCAGCAGGCTCGGTCGCGCCGGCGCCTGCCGGGGTGGCCTCGCCTCCGCAACCAGCCAGGATCATGACGCTGGCGGCGCTCAGGGCGACCGCTGCGGCGAATCCGCGTCGTGTCTTCATTCGGGTCATTCCTTATCTCCTTTTTCGGGCCAACAGATAGGACAGTGAAACGATGAGGATGCTCGCTACGAGCATGAGGGTGGAAAGTGCGTTGACCCCGGGGGTGACGGCGTTGCGGATCATCCCGAATATGTAGACGGGCAGGGTCGTGCCGCCCGGGCCGGCGAGGAAGTACGACACGATGAAGTCGTCGAGGCTGATGATGAAGGCGAGGAGCGCACCGGCAACGATGCCCGGGGCGAGGAGCGGCAGCGTCATGCGCCGGAAGATCGTGAACTCGCCTGCCCCGAGATCGGCGGCGGCCTCGTACACCGCGGGGTCGACGCCGCGAAGCCGGGCTCGGATGGGCAGAAGTGCGAACGGCACGCAGAAGGCTATGTGGGCCAGCGTGATGGCATTGACGCCGAGCGGAATGCGACTTTGGACGAACAGAGCGAGCGTGCCGATGGCGAAGACGATCTCGGGGATGATGAGGGGCGCGCCGATGAGGGTCCATGCAAAGGTGCGACCGGCCCGTGCCATCGTGAGCAATCCGATCGCGAGGCCGGTGGCGAGCACGACCGAGACCACCGTCGCGACGACGCCGATTCTCAGCGAGTTGAACAGCGCGCGCTGGATATCGTCGTTGCCGAGCACCTCTGAGTACCAGGAGAAGGTGAATCCACGCCACACGCTCACGACGCGGTTCGAGTTGAACGAGTACGCGACGACGAAGACGAGCGGCAGGTACAGGAATGCGAAGACGAGGTAGGACACCGCCTTGAAGGTCGGGAAGTCCCTCAGTCCAAGGCCGACCCCGCGGCGACTGCGTCGCTGCCGGCGCGCCGCCGGCTTGCTGCCGGTTGTCTTCTTGCTGCCGGTTGTCTTCGTGCTGTGGTTCGTCATATGAGGGCCTCCCATCCGCCTCGGCCCGCGGCCCGGCTCGCACGCTTGGCAACGACGGCGAACACGACGAGGACCAAGAGGGTGATGACGAGGAGGAGCACGGAGAGGGCAGCGCCGAAGGGCCAGTTTCGGGAGGCCCCGAACTGGGCCGCGATGACATTGGCGATCATCGACGTCTTGCCGCCGCCGAGGAGCTCGGGTGCGAGGTAGGAGCCGAGCGCGGGGATGAAGACGAGGACCATGCCTGCGATGATCCCCGGCCTGATGCTCGGCAGGACGACACGGCGCAGGACCGTCCACTTGGCCGCGCCGAGATCGTATGCGGCCTCCGCCAGTCGGAAGTCGAAGCGCTCCGCGCTTGCGTAGATGGGCAGGATCATGAAGGGCAGGAACGTGTAGACGAGCCCGACGACTGTGGCGAAGGGCGTGTAGAGCATCGCGATCGGCTCGTCGATGATGCCGATGCCCTTGAGGAATCCGTTGATCGGGCCGTTGTCGTTGAGGATGATGATGAACGAGTAGGTGCGGATGAGCAGGCTCGTCCAGAAGGGGATCGTGACGGCGAAGACGAGGGCCGTCCGGCGCTCGGGCGGGCGGGTTGCGAGCCACATCGCGATCGGGATCGACAGGGCGAGGCAGACAACGCTCGTGATGATCGCGTACCAGAAGGAGTTCGCGATGATCTGGAGGTAGGTCGGGTCGAATGACCGGCCACCTGACAGGGACTCGCTGTACAGCAATTCGGTGTAGGGGGTGAGGGTGAATTGCCACTTGACCCCGACACCGAGCTTCGCGCGGCTCAGGAAGGAGTAGATGAAGATGAGGATGAGGGGGAGCAGTACGAGCGCAATGAGGTAGACGACGCCCGGGAGACCGCTCCACCAGGAGCCTTGCCCGGCCTGTCGTCGCTGCCGGGCCGTGGCGGACCACGGTGCCTTCATCAGTCGGCCACCACGGTGAGCGATCCCTCGGCGAAGCTGATGCTGACCCGGTCGCCGATTCGCGGCGGCTGGACGCCCTGCGACGGCACCCGGGAGACGATGCTCACGGCCGAGGCCAGCGCCTCGACCCTCATGTCGCCGCCCACGTAGGACACATCGGTGACCTTGGCCGTCCCGACCGGATCGATCTGGAGCGAGACGTTCTCGGGGCGCACGGCCACGTGCACCCGACCCGACGCTGCATCCGTGTCGGCGATCAGCCGGTCGCGCGGGACGAGGCCCAGTGACTCGACGACGAGGCCGAAGGTGTCGAGCACGCCGGTGAGGACGTTCGCCTCGCCGATGAAATCGGCGACGAAGCGGCTCCGTGGGCGCAGGTACACCTCACGTGGCTCGCCGACCTGGACGATCCGGCCGGCGTTGAACACGGCGACCTGATCGCCCATCGCCATCGCCTCGTCCTGATCATGGGTGACGAGGACGAAGGTGATCGAAGTCTCGCGCTGGAGCCGCTTGAGCTCGGACTGCATGCCACGGCGCAGCTTGAGGTCGAGTGCGGAGAGCGGCTCGTCGAGGAGCAGGACCTCGGGCTCCTTGGCCAGGGCCCGGGCGAGGGCGACACGCTGCTGCTGGCCGCCCGAGAGCTGCGAAGGCTTGCGCGAGCCGAGTCCGGAGAGGTGGACCATGTCGAGGGATTCCTCCACCTTGACCTTGATGATGTCGCCGGGAACCTTGTCCATCTGCAGGCCGAAGGCGATGTTCTGCGCCACAGTCATGTGCGGGAAGAGGGCGTAGGACTGGAAGACGGTGTTCACCCGGCGACGCCAGACCGGCATGTCATCGATGCGTTGCCCGCGCAGGGCGATCTGCCCGGAGTCAGGGGACTCGAGGCCGGCGATGCAGCGCAGCAGCGTGGTCTTGCCGCACCCGGAAGGACCGAGGAGCACCATGAACGAGCCTTCGGCGATGTCCAGGCTCACCGAGTCGAGGGCGTGGACCAGACCGCCCTCGGGGGTGTGGAAGGTCTTCGTGACGTCCCGCACGCTGAGCGCTGAAGCCGAAGCGTCCAAGGGTTCCTCCGAATGGGTTGACGTCCAGCGGGACTTCGAAGAGACTAACAATGTTAGGAACCCGGTGGAAGCCTGTTTACCAAGTCGTAACACGATGAAGGAGTCGATCGAGCATGTCGCCGAGGACCACCGCGCGCCCCGGGGTCACTCGTGAGTCGATCGGCGAGGCGGCGTTGGCAATCCTCGACGAATCCAAGAGCGAGTCGGCCCTCACGATGCGCGTCCTCGCCGCGCGGCTCGACGTTCAGGCACCGTCGTTGTATGCGCATGTGAGCGGGATCGATGACGTCATCACCCTCGTCCACAAGCGGATCAACGCTGGAATCGACACGACGGCCCTGCTGGGAAGCGAGGATCTGGGTGACCTGCGCACGATGGCGCGGAGCTACCTCAACTGCTATCGCTCGCACCCGGTGGCGGCGACGATCATCGCGTCGCGCGCGATCAACGAGGATTACGCCCTGGTGATCTATGAGCCGATCGCCGGCTTCCTGGAGCGGGTAGGCGTCCCGGCGCCTTCGATCATGCCGGTCATGGCGCTCCTTGACTACCTGGTCCTCGGATCCGCGGTGGAGCCGTTCAGCGCCGGCTTCGTCGGCACCGCGCGCTCATACGAAGCCGACTACCCGGCACTCGGCCGGGCGCTTCTCGCCAGCCCCCGAAAGCAGATCGACGAATCGGGGTTCGAGCTTGGGATGTCAGCCCTGTGCTCCACCATCGAGCAGATGCGAAGCGACGCCCGGGCCTGAAGTCGCGAACCTCAGGCGATTGGGCGACCGAGGTCGTGGGGCAGGCTCGCGGCCGCTGGCTCATCGACGAGGAACAGGGTGCGGTCGCGGCCCGCGACCCCTGCGGCCGGCACCTGCAGCGGACCGGCCCTCGGGTCCAGGGCCAGGCGCACGGCCTCGGCCTTCTCCGGCCCGCTCGCAAGGACCCAGACCTCGCTCGCCGCATTGATGGCGGGAAGGGTGAAGGTGACGCGGGTCGGCGGGGGCTTGGGCGAACCATGCACGGCTGCGGTCGAGCGTTCGGTCACGTGCAGGGCTGGATACTCGGGGAACAGGCTTGCGACATGCGCGTCCGGACCGATCCCGAGCAGCACGACATCAAAGCGAGGGACGTCGCCGTGGTCCTCGGGCCGGGCGTGGCCGCGCAGGTGCTCGGCGTAGTGCTCGGCCGACTCCTCCGCGCTCGCCGAGAGGTCCGGGCCCTCGATCGCATGAACGCGTTGCGGGTCGATCCTGACATGATCAAGAAGTGCCGACCGGGCTGCTGTGTCGTTGCGATCAGGATCGCCGGCCGGCAGGTATCGCTCATCACCCCACCAGAATTCGACGCGACCCCAGTCAACGGCATCGCGGCCGGGCTCAAGTGCAGCCGCGGCGAGGACCGCGGTGCCGATGCCACCACCGGTCAAGACGATGCGTGCAATGCCCGAGGCCGCCTGCCGCTCGACGATGCGAGTGGTGAGGATCGCGGCGACCGAGAGGGCCAGCGCCTCTGCATCGGGGTGACGGAGCACCTCACGATGGGTCATGGGGCGGTGCCGAGCGCGGCGAGGGTGTTGGCGTAGCAGTCATCCGGATCGAGACGGCGAAGTTCCTCGCTCACGAGCGCGGCGAGGTCGCGACGCGGGATGGCGACGATGGAGTCCGGAACCCTGGGTCGGCTCAGGGTCGCGGAGCGGCCATCGGGGCGGTGGATGGCGATCGGGCCAGCCGGGGTGGTGAGGATCACCGAGGTCAGGCCCGGACCCTCGTCAAGGCGAATCTCTACCGGGGCAGTGAGCGCCGACCCGAGCCAGGCCGCGAGCAGGGGGATGCTCGGGTTCGCCTGCTCGCCGCTCACGACGATCGCCGAAACCGGGCCTACCTCCTGATCGAAGACGGAGGCGAGGACGGAGCGCCACGGGGTGAGGCGAGCCCACGCGAGGTCCGTGTCACCTGGGATGTAGCCGGTCCTGCGCACCTGCAGTTCAGCGATCGGGTCGGCTGCCATCGCGGCATCGGTGATGCGACGCTGCGCATGGCGGCCGATGAGGTCATCAGACGGCACGCTCGGAGCGGCACCCGGCCAGAATGCCACGACCGGGGTGTCGGGCAGGAGTAGCGGGACGGCCACGGAATTCGCATGCTCGGCGAGTTGCCCGCGAAGGCGCAGCACTGCGACCTCGCCGGGTCCCTCGTCGCCGCCCACCATGATCTCGGCGTCGAGCCGGGTTGTCTTGCCCTCCGGTCGGGGGATGAGGGTCACGATGCGCATCGGATGCTGCCTGGCGGCGGTCACAGCGGCCGAAGTGGCGTCGGACTGCGATTCCTCGTCGGCCATGATGAGGAGGGTCAGCACCATCCCGGTGGTCGGTGACCCCATGCGATGACGCTCCGCCGCGATGGCTGCCGAGACGGCTCCGCCACTCGTGTCCTCGAGCCGAATCATGGTCGCCTCCAGACTCGTCCGTCGAGATTTACCATGTCGTACTGCGAGTGGGGCCCCCACCCGCCGGAGACGTACTGGTCAGGTTGCCCCTGCTCGCTCCACCGCTCGAGCACCGGGTCCAGGATTCGCCAGCCGAGCTCGACCTCCTCATGCCGCGGGAACAGCGGCGGATCGCCGAGGAGGACGTCGAGGATGAGTCGCTCGTAGGCTTCGGGGCTCGAGTCGACGAAGGACTCGCCGTACTGGAAGTCCATCGTGACGTCGCGAACCTCGATCGAGGAGGTGTTCGGCACCTTGGAGCCAAAGCGCACGGTGATGCCTTCGTCCGGCTGGATTCGGAACACGAACGCATTGTTGCCGAGCTCCTCGACCGCAGTCGACTCGAATGGCAGGTGCGGTGCTCGCTTGAACACGACCGCGACCTCGGTCACCCGGCGACCGAGCCGCTTGCCGGTGCGCAGGTAGAACGGCACCCCCGCCCAGCGGCGGTTGTCGACATCGAGGCGCAGCGCAGCGAAGGTCTCGGTGGTCGAGTCTTGGGAGATGCCCTCCTCCTCCAGGTAGCCCTTCACCGGGATGCCACCCTGCCAGCCGGCGGCGTACTGGCCCCGCGATGAATGTCGCTCGATTTCCTTGGGGAGCCGGATCGCCCGGAGCACCTTCTCCTTCTCGGCCCGTACGTCGTCGGGAGAGAAGGACAGGGGCTCTTCCATTGCGGTGAGCGCGAGCAGTTGAAGCAGGTGGTTTTGCATGACGTCGCGGGCCGCGCCGATGCCGTCGTAGTAGCCGGCCCGGCCGCCGATGCCGATGTCCTCGGCCATGGTGATCTGGACGTTGTCGACGTAGTTGCTGTTCCAGATCGGCTCGTACATGGCGTTGGCGAAGCGCACGGCGAGGATGTTCTGGACGGTCTCCTTGCCGAGGTAGTGGTCGATGCGGAACACGGAGCCGGACGCGAAGACCTCACCGACGACGCGGTTGAGCTCCTCGGCGCTTTGCAGGTCGTGGCCGAAAGGCTTCTCGATGACGACGCGTCGCCAGGCGCCCGGTGCGCTGGTCGCCAGGCCGGACGTCTTCAGGTGCTCGAGCACCACCGGGAAGAGTCCCGGTGGGATCGACAGGTAGAAGGCGTGGTTGCCATTCGTGCCGCGACTCAGGTCGAGGTCGGCGACGACCTTGCTCAGGTCCTCGTAGGCGGCGGGATCGGCGAGGTCTCCTGCGACGAAGCGGATCCCCTCGGAGAGCTGGCGCCAGGTGTCCTCGTTGAACGGAGTACGCGAGTGCTCTTGGACGGCATCGTGGACGATCTGGGCGAAGTCCTCGTCGGCCCAGTCGCGCCGGGCGAATCCGACGAGGGCGAACCCGGGCGGCAGCAGCCCGCGGTTGGCGAGGTCGTAGATGGCCGGCATGACCTTCTTGCGGGCGAGGTCGCCGGTCACGCCGAAGAGGACCATGCCGCACGGGCCCGCGACTCTGGGGAGCCGGCGGTCGAGCGGGTCGCGGAGCGGATTCGTCACGCGGCGCCCATCGCTCGGGCGACCGTAGCCCTGAGCTGCTCCCAGGATTCGATGAACTTCGCGACGCCCTCGGCCTCGAGTTTCTCGCAGACCTCGGCCTCGATGATCCCGAGTCCGGCTAGGTCCTGCCATACGGCTGCAGACTGGGCGGCCGTGCCCGTGACGGTGTCACCAAGGACCAGCCCGTGGTCGGCGACGGCGTCGAGGGTCGGCTCGGGCATGGTGTTGACGCTGCCGTCGACGGCGAGATCGATGACGTAGCGGGTGTCCTGATACGCGGGGTCCTTGACACCGGTCGAGGCCCACAGGGGCCGCTGCGGATTCGCGCCCTGCTCGGCGAGCGCGAGCCAGCCCGGTGCGGCGAGGGATTCGATGTGGGCGGCCCAGGCCAGGCGGGCGTTCGCGATCGCAGCGCGGCCCCGAAGTGCCGCCGCCTCGTCGGTGCCGAGGGCATCGAGCCGGGCATCGACGGCCACGTCGACCCGGCTGACGAAGAACGACGCGACCGAGTGGATCGTCGAGAGGTCTTGACCGTTGGCGGCGGCCTGGCGCAGGCCCTCCTCGAAGGCGCTCACCACCTCGAGGTAGCGCTCGACGGCGAAGATCAAGGTGACGTTGACGCTGATGCCTGCGGCGATCGTGGCTGTGATGGCGGGAAGCCCGGCCTTGGTCGCAGGGATCTTGATGAGGGCATTGGGTCGGTCGACCGTCGACCAGAGCTCACGGGCCTGTGCGATGGTCGCCTCGGTCTCGTCGGCGAGCCTCGGGTCGACCTCGATCGAGACGCGACCATCAACGTGCCCGCTGGCGTCCCAGACCTCGCGAAGGACGTCGCACGCCGCACGGACATCGTCGGTCGTGAGGCGACGAATGGCGGAGTCGGTGTCGGCGCCGGCCGCCGCGAGGGTCGCGAGGTCGCCGGCGTAGGCCGCAGCCCCGCCCGAGATCGACTTCTCGAAGATCGAGGGGTTGGTTGTCACGCCGCGCACGCATCGCGTGGCGACGAGTTGCGCGAGCCCGCCCGAGTCGATGCGATGCCGGTCGAGGTCATCGAGCCAGATCGAGACGCCGAGATCAGTCAGCTCGAGCAGTGGTGTGGGCGTTGGCATGCAGTGCTCCCTCGTGGTCCGGTGCTAGTTGCGAAGCGATTGGGCGGCGGCAGCGACGATCGCGTCGACGGTGATGCCGAACTTCTCGAACAGGATCTGCTGGTCGGCGCTGGCGCCGAAGTGGTCGATGCCGATGACGTGGCCGCGGTCACCGACGTACTTCCACCAGCCAAGCGTGCTCCCGGCCTCGATCGCAACCCGTGCCCGGACCGAGGGGAGCAGCACCGAGTCGCGGTACGCCTCGTTCTGCTCGTCGAACCACTCTAGGCACGGCATCGAGACGACCCGGCTGCTGATGCCGTCGGCCGTGAGCCGCTCGTGCGCGGCCACGGCGAGCTGCACCTCGGAACCTGTCGCGAGGAGGAGCACCTGCGGGTCCGGCGAATCAAGCAGGACGTACGCACCCTGCCGAACGCCGTTGAGCGCGACGTCGGCGGATACGAGGGTCGGCAGGTTCTGCCGGGTGAGGACAAGGCCGACCGGAGTGCGTCGCGACAGGGTGGCGTGCCACGCCGCGGAAGTCTCGTTCGCGTCTGCGGGACGGACGATGCTCAGGCCCGGCACGGCGCGAAGTGACCAGAGGTGCTCGACCGGTTGATGGGTCGGGCCGTCCTCGCCGAGGCCGATGGAGTCGTGGGTCCAGACGAATGTGCTCGGCAGTTGCATGAGCGCCGCGAGCCGCACGGCCCCGCGCATGTAGTCGCTGAAGACCATGAACGTTCCGCCGAACGGCCGAGTGAGTCCGTCGACCGCGATGCCGTTGAGGATCGAGCCCATCGCGTGCTCGCGGATGCCGAAGTGCAGGATGCGGCCGTAGGGCGAGGCCCCGGGCAGGGTCGACCCGGCGGGCAGGAAGCTGCCGCCGCCCTCGATGGTCGTGTTGTTCGACTCCGCGAGGTCGGCCGATCCGCCCCAGAGCTCTGGCATGACGTCGGCAACGGCGTTGATGACCTCGCCCGAGGCCTTGCGGGTGGCAACCGAGCCACCGACCTCGTAACGCGGGAACGCCGAGTCGAACCCGGGCGGAAGCTCACCGGAGACGAGCCGGTCGAGCAACCGCGACCGCTCCGGCTCGCTCGCACGCCACGCTTGGAATCGGTCCTGCCAGGCGGAGCGCTCGACCGCGACCCGCGACGACAGAGCCGCGCGCACGTCGGCGAGGACCGCCGGATCGAAGGCGAAGGAGGCCTCGGGATCGAGGCCGAGTGCGGTCTTCGTTGCCGCCACCTCGGCTGCCCCGAGCGCTGAGCCGTGCGCCTTCGCGGTGTTCTGCGCGCTCGGCGCAGGCCACGCGATCGTGGTGCGCATGCGAATGAAGGTCGGGCGGTCCGGCTCGACGGTCGCTGCGTTGAGCGCGGCGAACAGGCGCTCGCGATCGATGTCGCCGTCGGGCAGCCGGTCGACGCTGTGGGTCGCCCAGCCGTAGGCCGCGTATCGCGCGACGACATCTTCCGTGAAGGCGACAGCGGTATCGCCCTCGATCGAGATGTGGTTGTCGTCCCAGATGACGCAGAGGCGGTTCAGCTTCTGGGTGCCGGCGAGGGACGATGCCTCGGAGGTGACGCCCTCCTCGAGATCTCCGTCCGATGCGATGACCCAGATGCGGTGGTCGAAGGGGCTCTCGCCGTCGGGGGTCAGCGGATCGAACAGGCCCCGCTCGTAGCGGGCGCCCATGGCCATGCCGACCGCAGTCGCGAGCCCCTGGCCGAGCGGACCGGTGGTCGTCTCGACGCCTGCCGTGTGACCGAACTCGGGGTGCCCCGGCGTGCGACTGCCCCAGGTGCGGAAGGACGAGAGGTCGTCCATCGTGAGGCCGTATCCGGACAGGAATAGTTCGCTGTAGAGGGTGAGGCTCGAGTGGCCGGCTGACAGGACGAACCGGTCTCGACCGAGCCAGCGGGGGTCGCTCGGGTCATGGCGCATGACGCGCTGGAACAGCAGGTAGGCCGCGGGGGCCAGGCTCATGGCGGTTCCGGGGTGGCCGTTTCCGACCTTCTGGACGGCATCCATGGCGAGGGCGCGCAGGTGGGTCACTGCGGATTCGTCGGTCGGTGTCCAGTCCAGGCGGGCACTTCGCAGGTCAGCGATTCCAGGCGGGGTCATGATGAAACCCTAGCCAATGGCAGGAAGGCCCCGGCTCGCGCTCCGAGGTCCGACGGTGACCGTTTGTCCGAATTTCACTACGCTATAGAGGTGACTGTCGCAGCCGCTCCGATCGCCGACTCCCGAGGGTCTCGATTCCGTGCTCACCTGGCATTGACGAAGCCGCGCATCATCGAACTCCTCCTCGTGACCGCGATCCCGACGATGTTCCTCGCGGCGGATGGCCTGCCGAGCCTGAAGGTCACGATCGCCGTGCTCATCGGAGGGGCCCTGTCCGCCGGGGGCGCGAACACCCTCAACAGCGTGTACGACCGCGATATCGACGCCCTCATGCACCGGACCGAGTCCCGCCCGGCCGCCGTGGGCTCCATCTCGGTCCGCGCCGGGGTCATCCAGGGGGTCGTGCTCAGCCTGCTCAGCGCGGTCGTGCTCGCGTGGCTGACGAACTGGCTCTCAGCAGCACTTTCCATTGTCGCGGTCCTCATGTACGTCCTCGGCTACACGATGATCCTCAAGCGGCGCACCTCGCAGAACATCGTCTGGGGCGGGGCGGCGGGCTGCATGCCCGTGCTCATCGCCTGGTCCGCGGTGACCGGTGGCATGTCCATGACCCCGGTCATCCTGTTCCTCATCGTCTTCTTCTGGACTCCGCCGCACTACTGGCCGCTCGCGATGAAGTATCGCGACGACTACGCCAATGCCGGCGTGCCGATGCTCCCCGTCGTGCGCACCGACCTGCAGGTGACCGCGAGCATCATCCGGTACTCGTGGGTCATGGTCGCGGTGTCGCTCGCACTCGTGTGGGTCGCCCCGATGGGCTGGGTCTACGGCATCACGGCCCTCGTCGTCGGCGCCGTGTTCATCGCCATGGCGTACCGCCTGCGGGCCGCGGCCAAGCGCAATGACGCGAACATCAACGACACTGCCATGCGCCTGTTCCACTGGTCGATCACCTACCTGTCCGTGCTGTTCCTAGCGGTGGCGATCGACCCCTTCATCGGCTAGCAAAACCCCCACCCACCCCACCCCACCCCACCCGACCCCACCCCACCCCACCCGACCCACCCCACCCACCCCTC
>WLOY01000091.1 GCA_009699015.1 Actinomycetota bacterium
AGGCAGGGGCCGGGCTCTATGTCTCGGAGATGGTGACATCGCGCGCCCTCGTCGAGCGCAATGCCGAGACCATGGACATGGTGTCGTTCTCCTCGGACGAGAATCCGCGGTCGGTGCAGTTGTACGGAGTCGACCCGCAGGTGATGGCCGAGGCGGTGCGCATCATCGTCGACGAGAACCGCGCCGACCACATCGACATGAACTTCGGCTGCCCCGTCCCGAAGGTCACCCGCAAGGGTGGGGGCAGCGCCCTGCCCTGGAAGCGCGACCTCTTCCGCGACATCGTCCGCGCCGCCGTGCAGGCGAGCGACGGTCGCGTCCCCGTCTCCGTGAAGATGCGCAAGGGCATCGACGAGGACCACCTCACTTTTCTCGATGCGGGCCGCACCGCCGCGCAGGAGGGTGTCGCCTGGGTCTCACTCCATGGTCGCACCGCCGCGCAGATGTACGGCGACACCGCAGACTGGCAGGCCATCGCCGATCTCAAGGCCCTGCTCGAGCCGCTCGGCACCCCGGTGCTCGGCAATGGAGATATCTGGACGGCGCAGGATGCGCTGCGCATGATGGAGCAGACCGGCGCCGATGGCGTCGTCGTAGGCCGCGGGTGCCTGGGGAGGCCGTGGCTGTTCGGCCAGCTGGTCGCCGCGTTCGAGGGCGAGCCCATCCCAGCGGACCCGACCTTGGACGGCGTCCTGAGAACCCTGCGACGTCATGCCGAGCTGCTCGTCGCCGACTATGGCGAGCACAAGGGATGCCGCGACATCCGCAAGCACATGGCCTGGTACCTCAAGGGGTTCAGCGTTCGCCAGCACGTGCGTCACTCGCTTGGCACGGTTGCGTCCCTCGCCGAGCTCGACGAGCTACTCGGCCAGATCGACGGCGACCAGTCGTTCAATACCGAGGTCGGCTCGGGTCCGCGTGGCCGCACGTCGGGCAATCGCCGGCCGACGCTGCCCGACGGCTGGCTTGATTCGCCCTACCTCGACGAGGCCTCGGCATGCTCGCTGCGCGATGCCGAGATATCCGTGAGCGGTGGATAAGAGGGGCTGACGTGACACAGGTCACCATGGCAAATACGTCTAGATGACTTGCGGCGCTACCCGGCAAGCGGTTGCAGGGTGTTACATGCGCAGATGACACGCGGACCGCATCCGATCGAGTACGTCTTCACATTCGCGCAGGGCGACAGGTCCAAGCAGGACCTGCTCGGCGGGAAGGGCGCCAACCTCGCGGAGATGACCCGGCTCGGTCTTCCGGTGCCTCCTGGCTTCACGATCACGACCGAGGCGTGCCGTTACTTCCTCAAGCACGGCGAAGCCCCGGAGGGGCTGCGACGCCAGCTCGAGTTCCACGTCGGGTGGCTGCAGCGCGAGATCGACCAGCGGCTTGGCGATCCGTCCGACCCGATGCTCGTGTCGGTCCGGTCGGGCGGCAAGTTCTCGATGCCGGGCATGATGGACACGGTCCTGAACATCGGGCTCAACGACGAGAGCGTCGGCGGACTGGCCTCCAAGGCCGGCAATGAGCACTTCGCCTGGGACTCCTACCGGCGCCTCATCCAGATGTTCGGCAAGACGGTGCTCGGCCTGCACGGCGAGAGCTTCGAGGCGGCGCTCGACCGAGCGAAGGACGAAGCCGGCGTGTCGACCGACGTCGACCTCCCAGTCGCGTCCCTCAAGGCCCTCGTCGGCGAATACAAGTCGATCATCCTCGCCGAGACCGGCCACGAGTTTCCGCAGGACCCGCACGAGCAACTCGACCTCGCGGTCCTCGCCGTGTTCAAGTCGTGGAACACCGACCGGGCGAAGCTCTACCGTCGGCGTGAGCGGATCCCTCATGACCTCGGCACCGCGGTCAACATCCAGGTGATGGCGTTCGGCAATGCGGGGCCCGGGTCGGGTACCGGCGTTGCGTTCACGCGTGACCCCGGCACTGGCGCTCGTGGCGTCTACGGCGACTACCTCCCGGATGCGCAGGGCGAGGATGTCGTCGCCGGCATCCGGAACACCCTGCCCCTCGAGGCCCTCGAGGAGCTCGACCCTGCGTCGTACGCGCAACTGCGCGACATCATGCGCCGGCTCGAGCTCCACTACCGCGACCTGTGCGATATCGAGTTCACGATCGAGCGCGGCAAGCTGTGGATGCTCCAGACCCGCATCGGCAAGCGCACTGCGGGTGCTGCCTTCCGCATCGCCGAGCAGCTCGTCGAGGAGAACGTCATCACGATGGACGAGGCGCTCCTGCGGGTCACGGGCCAGCAGCTCTCGCAGCTGATGTTCCCGCGCTTCGACAATGGCGGGTCCCACCAGCTGCTGGCGAAGGGGATGAACGCATCGCCGGGGGCCGCCGTCGGGAGGGTCGTCTTCGACTCGGCCACGGCGGTGCGGTGGGCGGAGGCCGGCGAGCGAGTCATCCTCGTGCGCCGCGAGACGAACCCCGACGACCTCGAGGGCATGGTCGCGGCCGAGGGCATCCTCACGAGCCGAGGCGGCAAGACCTCGCACGCCGCGGTTGTCGCGCGGGGCATGGGCAAGACCGCTGTCTGCGGCGCCGAGGGCCTGAGCGTCGACACGAAGGCCCGTCGAATGACGGCGGGCGACGGCACCGTCGTGAGCGAGGGCGACACCCTGTCGATCGACGGCACCACCGGCGAGGTCTTCCTCGGCGAGGTCCCGGTGAAGCCGAGCCCAGTGGTCCGGTTCTTCGAGGAGGGCCTCGACGCTGCGGTGTCGGACGTCGATGACGAGACGGCCGAGCTGGTGAGGGCGGTCGAGCGCATCATTCGCCACGCTGACGTGAAGCGGCGCCTGCGGGTCCGGGCGAACGCGGACACGCCGGAGGACGCCGCGCGCGGACGCCGCATGGGCGCGGAGGGCATCGGCCTCCTGCGAACCGAGCACATGTTCCTCGGCGAGCGGCGCACCTACGTCGAGCGACTCATCCTCTCGGAGTCGAAGGAGGAGCGAGCGGAGGCACTAGAGGCGCTGCTCCCGTTGCAGCGCAAGGACTTCATCAGGATCCTCGAGGCAATGGACGGCCTGCCGGTCACGATCCGTCTCATCGACCCGCCGCTCCACGAGTTCCTGCCCGACTTCACCGAGCTCTCGGTCCGAGTCGCGCTGGCCGAGCAGAGGGGCGAGCCGGTCGAGGCGGATCTTCGGCTCCTCCAGGCGGTGCATCGGCTGCACGAGCAGAACCCGATGCTCGGCCTGCGCGGCGTGCGCCTCGGGCTCGTACTGCCGGGGCTCTTCGCCCTTCAGGTGCGGGCGATCGCCGAGGCGGCGTGCTTCCGCCAGAAGCTCGGCGGCGATCCGCAGGCCGAAATCATGATCCCGCTCGTCGGCTCTATCCAGGAGCTTGAACTGGTCACCGACGAGGCGGCAGGCGTCCTCGCCGAGGTCGCGGCAGCGCATGGCTGCACGCTGCGATTCCCGATCGGCACGATGATCGAGTTGCCGCGCGCTGCGCTCACCGCCGACCAGATCGCAGAGGCGGCCGAGTTCTTCTCCTTCGGCACGAACGACCTCACCCAGACCACCTGGGGCTTCAGCCGCGACGATGTCGAGGCGGCCTTCTTCTCGGCCTACCTGGAGAAGGGGGTTTTCGGGGTATCGCCCTTCGAGTCGATCGATCGCGAGGGCGTCGGCGAACTGGTGCGCATCGCCGTCGAGAAGGGCCGTGCCACCCGGCCCGACCTGCACTGCGGTGTCTGCGGCGAGCATGGCGGCGACCCGGAGTCGGTCCACTTCTTCGAGGAGGTGGGCCTTGACTACGTGTCGTGCTCGCCCTTCCGCGTGCCGGTCGCCCGGCTCGAGGCGGGCCGCGCGATCGTGGTCAGGCAGGCGGCAAGCAGCGACACCCGCTGACACTCCGCGACCCACGGACACCACGGACCCCACGGACCCCACGGACCCCACGGACCCCACGGACTGCGCCGACCCCGTTCAGGCCCACCCGGAATCCCGATGAGTTGTCGTCCAGAGGCCAACTGGGCCGGATTCGGGGTGGATCTGGAGCCGGAGGAGTCGCCACACGTTGGTGTCCTGCGTCGCCCGCCTGTGGACAACGTGCGCGACAGCCGTCGAAGCCTGCAGGGTGGGCGAATGCAGCGTCATGCCCAGGTTGTCGCGACGGTCGAAGCGATCATTGAGCGGGTAGGTCCCGGCGTCACGTCCACGCGCAAACTCGTCTCCCTAGGGATCAGCGACTCGAGGATCGAGACCGCAGTCGCCCGCGGGGAACTCTTGCGCCTGCGCCGCGGGTCGGTGCTCCCCACCTCGACATGGGCTGCCGCGACAGCTGCTGAGCGTCACCGACTCGCCGTCGATGCCGCCCTGATCGCCCACCCGACAGCCGTCGTCAGTCATACCTCGGCGGCGCAGATCCTCAGCCTCCCGCTCGCCGGCTGGTTGCCCACGGCGAGTCCTGGCCCAAGCACACGACTCGACAACGGATCCGGTACCCGAACCAGCGGACGGATCGGGAGTTCCTCCGCGCTATTGGGAATTCCAACGGTGCATCTCACGATTCCCGGTCGCCACCGTACGGATGCTTGGCTGCGCATCCACGGGTCGCCCCTACCGGCAGCGCACTGGGCGACCCTCGGCCCAGTCCCGGTGACCGGCTACTCCCGGACCCTTGCGGACACGGCATCGATGCTCAAGCCCGGGCCCGCTCTGGCGCTGGCGGACGCCGCTGTTCGTCAGATCGTGGGACAGATCGACCCCCATGCAGATCCTCGCCAAGCGGCGAGGGATGACAAATACCGGACCGCCGCCTGCCGCGCGGTCAGCGCTGTCCTCGACTCATGCGCACATCGCACCGGCATCGACGCTGCACGCCAGGCGCTGGCCCTCGCCAATCCGGCGTCGGAATCCGTCCTCGAATCCATCTCGCGCTGGCAGATGCACCGGCGCCGGCTCCCGATGCCTCAGTGCGGGATGCCGATCACCGGGGATGACGGGCGGACCTACTGGGCCGACTTCGTGTGGTGGGACCTGTTGATCATCGGTGAAGCCGACGGTGCGTTGAAGTACGCCACCCGAGACGATCTCATCCGCGAGAAGGCACGGCAGGAGGCGCTCGAACGCGCGGGCTGGCTGGTCATCCGATGGAATTGGGCCGAGGCCGTCACAGATCCGAGGATCATGATTCGCCGCATTGAGCGTGCGATCGAGCGACGCCGGATGCACCCGCCGCTGTTCTAGCGACAGCGACGGTCGTCGAGACAGGGCGGCCGGCGGAGGCCGAAACGCCGCCGTTCGGGCGTCGTAGGTGCCCGAACGCAAGTGCGGTGTTGGGGTCGTGTTCGGGTTCGGTGAGGACGGCCGTCGTTGGCTGACGGGCGTCCTCGGCTGCGCCAAGGTGTGGGCATGACGATGATCGAGGTGCGGGAAACAGGCCGGCACGAACTGGCGGATTCGCGGCGCGAGCGGACGGATTCGCTGGTCGCGCCGGCCCGGGTGAACGCCGCTGCTGTTTCGTCCAGCCCTATGGCCGCGACGCCCCACCGGGCGTCGCGGCTGCGTAGGCCGAAGCGCTCGCGGCTCCGGGGCAGTGATGTGACAGCAGTCTGCGGCTTCGTCGTCGCGGTGACGCTCGGGCTGTGGTGGCAGCACGGCGGGATCGGCGCACTCCTTGAGGGTGGCCCGGGCAGGCTCCAGGCGATCGGCCAGCTCACCGGCCTCCTCGCCGCGCTGGCATCGCTGGGAGCGATAATCCTCACGGCCCGCCCGGCGTTCCTCGAGCGCAGGTACGGGCTGGATCAGCTGCTGGTGGCCCATCGCTGGTTCGGCATCTCGACGGTCGTTCTCGTCGTCGCCCACAGCGTCGCGGGAACCCTCGCGTGGGCGGCACTCTCCGGCACGAGCGTGACCGGCGGACTAGTCGACCTGCTCGCCAATGAGTCATGGATGGTCGCGGCCCTCGTATCGACGACCCTGTTCGTGATCATCGGCCTATCGTCGTCTCGGCGCATCAAGAACGCGCTCGCGTACGAGACCTGGTACTTCCTCCACCTCACCGGCTACCTCGCCGTGCTCCTCGGCTTCGGCCACCAGCTCACCCTCGGCTCCGATTTCCTCGTCGACCGCATTGCCCGCTGGTGGTGGATCGGCCTGGCGCTCGCCACGGTCGCGATCATCATGTGGTCTCGGATCGGGGGCCTCGTGACGTCGCTGAGGCGGCGCCTCTACGTCACCGCAGTATCGCGGGAGGGCGATGGCATCGGCTCGCTCCACGTCAACGGCCCCAGCCTGCGAAGGATGCGCATCGCAGGCGGGCAGTTCTTCATCGTGCGGCCACTCTCGAGGGGCCTGTGGTGGCAGGCGCACCCGTTCTCGGTCTCGGCGGCGCCAACAACGGCCGGCATCCGGTTCACGATCAAGGAGCAGGGCGACGACACCCCAAACCTGCTGAGGGTGAAGCCGGGCACGAGGGTCCTCCTCGAGGGGCCCTACGGGGTCTTCACCGCGGAGAAGGCGACGGGCAGCCGGCTCGTCCTCATCGCGGCGGGTGTCGGGATCGCCCCCATCCGTGCGATCCTCGAGGACTGCCATCCGCAGCAGCAGCCGATCCTCATCGTCCGCGTGCGCCATGAGGGTGAGTTCGCCCATCGAGCCGAGATCCAGGATCTCATCCGGGCCAGGGGCGGCCAGCTCCACATGATCGTCGGGCCGCGGGAGTGGTTCGCGGCGCGTGACCCGCTCGCGGTGCGCAGCCTTGAGGCGATGATCCCCGGGATTGCTGACCGCCATGCATTCATCTGCGGGCCGGCATCGCTCGAGTCGGCCGTGATCAAGGGCCTCCGCAAGTCGGGCATGCCTTCCTCGAACATCCACCTCGAACGATTCGGAGTCTGATCATGGGAACACTCGCTCGGCGCCTCGCGCCGGCCGCCGCGCTCGGCGGGCTCGCCCTCGTCATCGTGGGCGTGCTCGACCCGGCCCTCGCGGCAAACAGTTCACCGTCCGCGGGCGACGTGGGCGGATTCGTCCCGACGGATGCAACGACCCAGCAGAACACCACGCAGCAGGAGAGCCCGGCGTCCGCCAGCTGTGACACGGCCGAGACGGTGACCGGTCCGATCATCACGACGAGATGGGGTCCTGTGCAGGTCGCGGCGACGATTGCGGGGGACACCCTCTGCGAGTCGCACGCCGTGGTGTGGCCGACGGGAGATCGGCAGTCGCGGCAGATCAGCGCCTATGCGGTACCGGAGCTCGACGCCCAGGCCGCCGAGCAGGGGGTCATGCTCGACGGCGTCTCAGGCGCCACGTACACGACCGAGGGCTACCGCGAGTCCCTGCAGCAATTGCTGGACTCGCTGTGAGCCTGAGCCTGGCGGTGGCCCGCCCACGCCACAATGTCGTATTCGAGACGATGGGCACGATGGCGACCCTCACGATTGCGTCGAACGTCGACGCAGAGCACGCGGGAATCGCCGCCCGCGCATGCGAGGCGTCCCTCGCCGGCGACGACCATCGTTTCAGCCACTACGACGATCGAAGCGAGATCATGCGCTGGCTGAATGGCGCTCCGATCGGCGTGGCGGCCCGCAGGGACATACAGGTTGTCCTGGACCAGTGCCTCCTCCTCCAGATCGCATCCGACGGGGTCTTCTCCGCCTTCGACCCGGCGACCGGGCGATTGGACACGGCGGGCTATGCGAAGGGCCACGCGATCGGGAAGGCTGTTCATGCCGTCCGGTCAACAGGAGTTCAGGACTTCAGCATCAATGTCGGAGGCGACACGTTCTGCAGTGGCCGCCCGGACCCCAAGCGCACCTGGCGAATCGGCGTGGCGGATCCCAGCCGCAAGCGGCGCATAGCGGCGGTCCTTGAGGTGCGCGACGGTGCGGTCGCCACGTCGGGGACGGCAGAGCGCGGCTCGCATATCTGGCACCGACGTCCGTCCTCGAGCCTGCTCTCGTTCACCGTCACCGGTCCGGACATCGCGATGGCCGACGCCTACGCGACCATCGGGTTCGCGATGGGGGAGGCGGGGATCGAATGGGTGGGCAAGCACGAGGGATACTCATCCCTCGCGATTCGGGCGGATGGCGTCGTCATCAGCGATTCGACGGGACTCCTCGCGGGCTGAGATCGTCCATCGGGCGCGGCGCCACCGCTAGGGTCTGACGGGTGAGGATCCCCCCGGGCTACGAGGCGGCCGATGCCGAGCGCTTCGTTGTCGAGCCCGTGAAGGAGACCGTTCGAAGCCCGTTCGCCCGTGATCGTGCCCGGGTTCTGCACTCGGTGGGCCTGCGGCGTCTCGCGGCGAAGACCCAGGTGATGCTCGCGGGGGTTGCCGATTTCCCGCGGACCAGGCTCACCCACACGCTCGAGGTCGCGCAGATCGCGCGCGAGCTCGGCGATGCACTCGGCTGCGACGCTGACGTCGTCGAGGTGGCGGGGCTCGCGCATGACCTTGGCCACCCGCCGTTCGGCCACAACGGCGAGGAGGAACTCGATCGCCTGGCCCGGGGGATTGGCGGCTTCGAGGGCAATGCGCAGACCCTTCGCGTGCTCGCGCGGCTCGAGGCGAAGGTGACCGACAGCACTGGCGCAAGCGCCGGACTGAATCTCACACGGGCTTCGCTCGATGCGTCATGCAAGTACCCGTGGGCCCGCAAGGAGGGGATGCGCAAGTTCGGCTGCTACGCCAACGATGCCGCGGTGTTCGACTGGCTGCGCATCGGGGCTCCCGGCGAGCGCACCTGCCTCGAGGAGCAGGTGATGGACTGGTCGGACGACGTTGCCTACTCGGTTCACGACGCCGAGGACGCCGTCCATTCCGGCCTGCTCGACCTTGCCCAGTTCCGGTCGGCCAGCGTGCAGGAGGAGCTCGTCGCGATCGCCCGCGAGCGGTATGCGCCCGACCGCGACATCCATGCGCTGACCGAGGCGATGGGCCGCCTCACGAGCCTGGAGTACTGGCCGGGTCAGTTCGACGGCTCGATGGGCTCGCTCGTCGAGCTCAAGACCTTCACGAGCTACCTCATCGGCCGGTTCTGCGTGAGCGCGCAGATCGCGACCCAGATCGAGTACGGCAGCGAGCCGCTCACCCGCTACGCGGCGAGCCTCGTCGTGCCGGGCGAGGTTCGTGATGAGGTGTCGGTCATGAAGGCCGTCGCGGTCAAGTACGTGATGAACCGGCCGGGAGCCGACGCGGAGTACGCACGCCAGCGGGAGCTCATCGCAGAGCTCGTGCACGGGCTGACCCTTGACGAGGGCCGCTCACTCGAGCCGTGGCTCAAGCCGACCTACGACGCGGCCTCGAGCGATGCCCAGCGATTCCGGGTGATCATCGACCAGGTTGCGAGCCTGACCGATGTGAGCGTCGTCGACTGGCATCGACGCATCGTCAGGTGAGCGCCCGATCATCATCGTCAGGTGAGCGACCTGATGATCGCCACGAGCCGGTCGATCTCGGCTTCGGTGTTGTAGGCGTGGGGTGAGATGCGCACGAGGCCCGCGACACCGTGGCCGTCGAAGTCGATGCGCGAGTAGTCGGGCGTCGAGAGCGAGACGTTCACGCCGCCTGCCTTGATGCGCGCCGCGAGGTCGGGTGCGGCGATGCTCGAGTGGGTGATCGTGACGATGCCACTGGGGTGTGCGCCACGATCGCGGACGGTGACCCCGGGGACCCCGGCGAGTGACGCCCGCGCGTACGCGGCGAGGTGCTGGATCCGGGCAGCGAGGGCATCGATGCCGCAGTCGAGCGCGTAGTCGACTGCCGCGCCGAGGCCGAGGAGCGCGGCGTAGGACTTCTCCCATGACTCGAACCGGGTCGCGCCGGGTGCGATGTCATAGCCATCGGCCTGCCACACCGCCGAGTGCAGGTCGAGGGGGAACGGCTCGAGCTCGGTGATGGCTCGGTCGGACGCCACGAGGAACCCGGTTCCGCGGGGGCCGCGGAGGAACTTGCGGCCGGTAGCGGAGAGGATGTCGGCGCCGATTGCCGAGGCGGACACGGGGAGCTGCCCGACGGACTGGCAGGCATCGACGAGGTACCAGGCATCGGAGCCCGATGAGCGGAGCGCGGCGCCGAACGCTGCGACGTCATTCACGAGCCCGTTCTGCGAGGGGCAGTGGTTGACGGCGACGACGGCCACGTCGGGGCCGAGCATGGACGCGAACGCTTCGACGTCGGTGCATCCGTCGGTGCCGTCCGGGATGAACTCGACCGTGACCCCGCGTGACCTGGCGAGTTGCAGGATCGGCAGGACATTCGAGGCGTACTCGCTGGACGAGGCGAGGACGCGGTCGCCGGCACCGAGCGGCCGGGTGTTGTGGATGGCGGCGAATCCCCTGCCCCATGCGGTGGTCGCGGACTCGACGAGGGCCACCTGGTCGCGACGGCAACCGGTGAGCGCGGCGATGGAGTCGTAGACGGCATCTATCCGGTCCTGGGCGCGGGCGTGGGCCTCGTAGCCGCCGATCGACTCCTCGAGGCGCAGGTGGACGACCTGCGCCTGGGTGACGACTGCGGGCGGAAGAGCCGAGCCCGCGTTGTTGAGATGGGTGACGCTGGCGCAGCCGGGGGTCTCGGCCCGGAGCCGCTCGACGTCGAGGACCGGGGGAGGAGGATTCGTCATGGGGCTATCCAACCGCACGTACACTCGCGAGCATGGCCGGCCGGATCCGCGACGACGATATCGCGGTCGTGCGCGAGCGGGCCCGCATCGACGAGATCGTGCGCGAGTACGTCACCTTGAAGTCCGCCGGCGGCGGTTCGCTCAAGGGCCTGTGCCCCTTTCATGATGAGCGCAGCCCGAGTTTCCACGTCACCCCGAGCCGCGGCATGTGGTACTGCTTCGGCTGCGGCGAGGGCGGCGATGTCCTGAATTTCGTCCAGAAGATCGACCACCTCACCTTCGCCGAGTCGGTCGAGAAGCTCGCGGCCAAGACCGGGGTCGAACTGCGCTATGTCGACGGCGGAGCGGCGATCAACAAGCAGCAGGGTCAGCGGACCAGGCTCGTCGAGGCCCACAAGCTGGCGGCCGGCTACTACGCCCAGCAACTGGGATCCCCGGAGGCCCAGATCGGTCGGGACTTCCTCACCCAACGGGGGTTCGAGCCCGACGTCGTGAAGGTCTTCGGGGTCGGCTTCGCCCCGAAATCATGGGACGCCCTGACGAAGCACCTGCGCAGCAAGGGCTTCACCGATGCCGAGCTCATGGCCGGAGGCCTGGTCAGCCAGGGCAACCGCGGCATCTACGACCGGTTCAGGGGCAGGCTCGTCTGGCCGATCCGCGACCTTGGCGGCGATGTCGTCGGCTTCGGCGCCCGCAAGCTCTTCGACGACGACGAGGGCCCCAAGTACCTCAACACGCCCGAGACCCCGCTCTACAAGAAGAGCCAGGTGCTGTACGGCATCGACCTCGCGCGCAAGGAGATCTCCAAGCAGCAGCGCGGCGTCATCGTCGAGGGCTACACCGACGTGATGGCCTGCCATGTCGCCGGGGTCACGACCGCGGTCGCCACCTGCGGCACCTCATTCGGCACCGATCACATAAAGGTGCTGCGCCGGCTGCTCATGGATGACGACCAGATGCGGGGGGAGGTCATCTTCACCTTCGACGGTGATGCGGCCGGTCAGAAGGCGGCGCTGCGCGCCTTCGAGGAGGACCAGCGGTTCGTCACCCAGACCTTCGTCGCCGTCGAGCCGACCGGCCTGGACCCGTGCGACCTGCGGCTCCAGCACGGCGACGAGGCGGTGCAGGCACTCGTCGAGCGCCGGGTGCCGCTCTTCCAGTTCGCGATCAAGTCGATGCTCGTGGGCTATGACCTCGACAGCGCCGAGGGCAGGATCAACGCGCTCAAGGAGGCTGCCCCGGTCGTCGCGCGCATCAAGGACGCCGCGCTCAAGCCGGAGTACACCCGTCTCCTCGCCGGCTGGCTGGGCATGGATGTCGAGACTGTGCGCACCGCCGTCGGACGAAGACCGGCGGCGGGCCCAACGGCGGCGGAGCCGGCTCGCGGCCTCCCGGCGCCGTCGCAGCAGCAGGACCAGCGGCCCGCGGCCCAGGCGCCGGGGACCCGCCGCGATCCCGGCCTCATCATCGAGCGCGAGGCCCTCAAGTGCGCCCTCCAGCAGCCCGCGGCCGTGTCCGACTGGTACGCAAGCGTCGAGGAGTCGGCCTTCACTCACCCGAGCGCCCTGCGGGTGCACGCAGCGATCGTCGCGGCGGGGCTGCCGAGCCCGGACCACGCGGGCCTCACCTGGATTGACCTCGTGCTCGAGCACTGCCAGGACGACGAGGTCCGCCGGCTCGTGAGGGAACTTGCCGTCGACCCGCTGCCGGCCGAGTTCGGCAAGGACGTCCGATACGCGAATGGGGTCATCGCCCGCCTCCTTGAGCTCGATGCCTCACGAAGGGTTGACGAAGTGAAGGGCCGGTTGCAACGAGCCGACCCGGTAGAGCAGGCTGAGGACCACGCGCGACTGTTCACCGAACTGCTGGCGCTCGAGGAGTACCGTCGGTCGCTCCGGCAGGATTCCGTCGTCGAGCGGGAGTAGCCGGCTGCACCGTCCATTTCACCCGAGGGAGCAGGCATGTTCGAACGGCTCGGGGCTCCAAGGGGCCTGAAGTCGCGGCTGGGCGTGCTGCCCGGCGAGAAGGTCGTTGCCTGGGGCTCGGGGCTGCGCACGACTGGCACCGACGTCACGTATGTCGCCGCGACGAATCGCGCGGTCTACCTCGAGTCGGCGACTGAGCGCATCCCGTGGGACCGGATCAACAAGGCGCAGTGGGATGAGCCGATGCTCGAACTGGTCGTCCTCGATGGCGCGGGTCAGCCGAACCGGCTGGTGAGCGTCCCCCTCGACCAGTCGAATGGCGTGCCGGCGGCTGTCCACGCGCAGGTGGTGCAGAGCGTCATCGCCTCGGAGCGGCTCGATCTCGGAGGAGGCGCAGGGGCCGTGGCCACGGCCCGCCGGAACCTCGACGCTGACAGCATCTGGTGGTCGGTCGTGTTCGACGGCGGGCTCGACCACGCAGATCCGGGCCTTCGATCACGCGCCGATGACGCGCTCGCAGCCCTTCGGGACTCCCTGGGTGTGTGACCGGATCGGGCATTGATATTGTTCTCCTGCGCGAGTACGCGCACTGCCGCATTCCCCCATAGCTCAATTGGCAGAGCATTCGACTGTTAATCGAAGGGTTTCTGGTTCGAGTCCAGATGGGGGAGCCACCGAAAAGCCCTTGCGAATGCAAGGGCTTTTCGTGTTTCTCAGTTTCATGAAAATGAGGGTGAAGCGAGCTCTGTACCCATTACTGTACCCATTGCCTGAAAGAGCTACTTCGAGTCGGCGAGAGCGGGTGGTCCGCTATTGATATGCCGGTCTCCGCCTTTGCCGGCGAGGCGGGTTGCGTGGTCTGGGTCCAAGCATCAGATGGCTCCCAGGCAACAATCACACTTCAAGGCGTCCCGGGCTCCTGTTCCTGAGCTAACTGAACCGCGTGCTTCACGCAGGTCCGCGCGTCGCGCTACTTGCGGCAGATCGGGGGGCGGGGCGGGTCGATGCGGACCATCCGCACGTTCACCAGCCATGCCTCTGCGTCGCCCCGCTTGAAGTAGAGGCGCTTCCCCATCCGGTAGGCGACCGGGGTCTTGCCCTGCTGCCGCAGTCCTCTGTAGGACTGCTTGGAGAGCTTGCCCATCTCGCAGAGCTCGTCGAGGTTGATGAGCTCGTCCTTGTCGTGCTTCCTGTCGGCCATGGGATTCTCCTCTGATCGGTTGGCTGGTCGTTGGGTCCGCGTGCCGTCGGCTGCCGCGCTGCTCACTCGCGCTCCCGTTCGTCGTCGATGTCTTCGTCGTCGCATTCGTCCTGTGTATCGGG
>WLOY01000092.1 GCA_009699015.1 Actinomycetota bacterium
CGACCGCACCGGCTTCCCCTCCGGTGAGCAACAGTTGTCGAACGAAACGCACACTAGTGGCGAACGGGGCTGCTGGGGAAGTTGGTTTGCCATATTGAGAGCAAACCATCAGCAACTACGCCCAGCCGGCAGCCTCGACCCCTAGGCCCCACGTCGGAAAGCACGCCTCACGGGTTTCGAGGATCGCCTGGTCGACCGGGTCCCGCGGGTCGAAGCCGTCGTCGAAGGGCTTCGGCCACGGGTGCCGACCATCGGTCATGCGCCCGGGCGCAGACCGGCCGAGTGCCGATGTCACGTAGTCGGCGAAACCCTGCGGGATCGGCGCCAGCGGATCGATGCGATGGCCCGTCGCCTCGGCGATGAGGTGCGTCCAGGCCCGCGGGACGACGTCGACCCATTCGTACCCGCCGCCGCCCACCGCGAGCCACCGGCCCCCTGCGTAGCGGTGGGCCCACCGATGGAGGGCCTCGTAGCTCATCCGCTGCCCGTCGATGGTCATCGTCAGATTGGCGAGCGGGTCATCGACATGGGAGTCGACCCCCTGCTGGGTCACGAGCACCTGCGGTGCGAAGGCTCCGAGCAGGTCGGGAACGACGCCGTGAAGGGCGCGAAGGAAGCCCTGGTCGCCCGTGCCGGCGGGGAGCGCCACGTTCACGGCCGTTCCGATCGCACCCGGCCCGCCAACCTCCGTGGGCCACCCAGTGCCGGGGAAAAGGGTGGCCGGGCTCTCGTGGATGGAGATCGTCATCACCCGCGGGTCGTCCCAGAAGATGGCCTGCACTCCATCGCCATGATGGACGTCGACGTCGACATAGGCCACGCGCTCGACGCCTTGCTCGAGCAGCCAGGCGATCGCGACCCCAATGTCGTTGTATACGCAGAATCCCCCCGCTGAGCCCGGCATCGCGTGGTGCAGCCCGCCTGCGAGGTTGACCGCATGCTCAACCCGGCCCTCGAAGACTGCACGGGCTCCGGTGAGCGTGGCTCCGGCGACCCGTAGGGCCGCCTCGTGCATGCCGGCGAACGCCGGGGTGTCGATGGTGCCCAGCCCCCGGCTCAGGTCAGCGTGGCGAGGCTCTTCGGATGCCCGCTGGACCGCCTCGACGTATCCGGGCTCGTGGACCCGCAGGATGTCTTCCAGCAGAGCGAACGGGACGGGAGTGAGCATCTCGACGTTGTCGTGCTCCAGCAGGCCGAAGTCGGCCGCGAGGCGCATGGCGAGCTCCACCCGAATGGGGGCGAGGGGATGCCCGGGCCCGAAGTCGTAGGCCCGCAGCCGCTCGTCCCAGACAACGCCGACCCGCTCGCTCACCGGTCAGGCCCCGGCGAGTTCGCGGCTACGGTCACGGGCCGCCTCGATGGCCCCCCGCATGATCTGCTGCACCCCGTGCGAGTCGAGTACGGCGATCGCCGCCGCCGTCGTGCCACCCGGCGAGGTCACCTTCGCACGTAATGAGGCCGGCTCCTCCTCGCTCGCCTCGAGCAGCCGGGCGGCCCCGAGCAGAGTATGGACGACCGACGTGCGGGCGGTATCGGCGGGCATGCCAAGTTCCACGGCCCCCGCCATCATCGCCTCGGCAAGATAGAACAGGTACGCGGGGCCGCTGCCGGAGACGGCCGTGACAGCGTCCTGAAGGCCTTCGGGGACCTCGACGACGACTCCGACAGACGACAGGAGCAACCGGGCACGTTCGAGGGCCTGAGTGCCGCAGAGGGCGCCTGCACTGATCCCGGTGACCCCGCTCTCGATCCTGGCCGGCGTGTTCGGCATCGCTCGGACGATGTTCGCGAGGGGCATCGAGGCCTCGAGCAGTGCGGTCGTGATGCCGGCTGCGATCGAGATGACAAGGGCACCCGCCTCGACACTCGGTGCGATGTCGGCCACGAGGCCCCTGATGTCCTGCGGCTTCACCACGAGGATGACGACATCGGCGCCCGCGCACGCTTCAACCGGATCGGCGATGACGACGCCGTGCCGGTCAGCGAGCTCCGCGGCGCGTTCGACCCGCTTCTCGGCGACGACGATGACCGGCTTCGGAGTCACGCGCCGCTGGAATCCATCGATGAGAGCCTCGCCCATGACGCCGCCGCCGAGCACTGCAATCCGGGTCATCCGCACACCTCCGTGTCTTACGCGCCGGGCAGGAGCGCCCGAACCGCTGACGCCAGACCGCTCGGGCGCTCTGCCAAGCCTCCCACGAGTCGGCCGAACCACTCGGGACCGAAGGGCACGAACACGCGCACGCTCTCACCTGAGTCGACGAGCCGCTGCTGAACGTGCTCGGCCCGGCCGAGGTACATGGCGAACTCGTACTGCCCCTTTTCCCGCCCGTAGCGGACCGCGAGCGCTTGGACGATCTCGACGAGCCTCGCGTCGTGGGTCGCAAATGACGGCACCACGTCGTCACCCCGCGCGAGCAGCACCTTCGCACAGCGCACATAGGCCTTGTCGACCTCGGTGGCGTGCTCGAAGCGCCCGGCGTCAGTGAGCACCGGGCCGGAGCCGGTCTTGGACAGTCGCACGCGCCCACCGACGGCGGAACAGTCCCGCTCGGTTCGTCGCAGCGATGCCTGCAGGCCGATGCCAACCTCGCGGCCGATCGCCCGCTGGCGCTGGACTGCCGCCATGCAGCCATCGATCGCACCGGGCGGGCCGGATGCGACGAGGACGCAGGCCCCTGCGTCGCGTGCGAAGGCGCAGACCGCGTTGAGTGCCTCCGGGCCCCGCGCGACCGTGAGGAGCGGCGACGGGACGAGGATCTCGGCGATAGAGCCCAGCCCCGACGATCCCAGCAGCTCAATCATCGACTCGATGTCGGCCACGACGGCGTCGAGATCGGCCGACGACTCAGGGCCCCAGTGTCGGTCAAGGCAGACGAAGCGCCCCGAGTCTGCGAGGTCGTGGACTGATGCCATCGCATCCCCCGGCGCCTCGCCGCCCGCAACACGGTGCACGAGGCCGCGTCCGATACCCGTGCTCGCGAGGAGCGGCCCGACCCGGTCGTTGCTCGCGATCCCCGAGACAACGCTTCGGACACGGCTCATGCGTTGACCCTAATGCCGGGGCGCGAGATGGCGGCGCGCGAACTCGAGTGCCTCCATGAGGTCGATTTCGCGCTCGTCGCGAGTCACTGCCCCCCGGGTGCTCACCTCGACGACGACAGTCCGGTCGAACCCGGTGCCCGCGAGATGCTGCAGCAGTTCAGCAGCCGGCTGGTCGCCCCGGCCTGGAATGAGGTGCTCATCGCGCGCCGAGCCGGTGCCGTCGGCGAGGTGCACATGGCGAAGGCGTCCCGCGAGGTCGGCGGCCATCTGCATCGCATCGCTCCGGGAGACCGACGTGTGCGAAAGGTCCAAGGTGACGTGCGGGTAGTCCTCGTCGCGGACGTCCCAGCCGGGCGAGTAGGCCGGGAGTTCCCGGCTCGCCGCGCGCCACGGGAACATGTTCTCGACCGCGAACTCGACGGCGGTCTCGTTCGCCATTGCCCCGAGTCCGGCGACGAACCCCTTGGCGTAGGAGCGCTGCCACAGAAAGGGCGGGTGGACGACGACGGTCGATGCGCCGAGCCGCTCGGCTGCCTCCTTGGCCCGGATGAGCTTCCCCCACGGATCGGTCCCCCAGACCCGCTGGGTGACAAGGAGGCAGGGAGCATGGATGGACAGGATCGGGGTCTGGTAGTGGTCGACCAGTGCGCTCAGGGCCTCCGGGTCCTGGCTCACCGAGTCGGTGCCGACCATGACCTCGACGCCGTCGTAGCCGAGGCGAGCCGATATCTCGAAGGCGGCGGCCGTGCCCTCCGGGTAGACCGACGATGTCGACAGGCCGACGCGGGGCTTCATGCCCGACGCCATCGATCCGTGACGATGACCGCCACCCAGACGAGCAGGGCTCCGACGAGCCCGACCCCAACCGCCACGAGGCTGTAGCGCTCGGCGCCGAGGGACAGCGCGAACCAGTTCGACAGGAACGGGATGTACAACACGCACAGGAACATGAAGATCATGAGGGCCACGATGCCGAGCCTGATCGCGTTGAGCGGTCGAGCGCTTTGGAGGAGCACCGCGGTCGTGACGATGAACAGCGTGACGGTCGCGGACGACATGGCACTCGACACCGGCTCGCCGACCCGCAGTGCGATGCCGTAGCTCGTGAACGCGGAGGCCGCTGCGATGGCGCCCGCCGGCGCGGCGAACAGCAGTACCCGCCTGAAGAATCCCGGCCGGAACCGCTCGGTATTCGGCATGAGGGCGAGGAAGAATCCGGGGATGCCGATGGTGAGTGCGCCGATGAGCGACAGGTGGCGGGGCAGGAACGGGAACGTCACCGCGAACACGCCTGTAGTAACCGAGGTGATGATCGCGTAGAAGCTCTTCGTGAGGAAGACGTCGGAGACGCGCTCGATGTTGCCGAGGACCCGTCTGCCCTCGGCCACGACGCTCGGCATGACCGACCAGCGATCGTCGAGCAGGACCAGCTGCGCGACCGCACGCGTTGCGCCCGAGCCCGATCCCATGGCAATGCCGAGGTCGGCATTCTTGAGTGCGAGAACGTCGTTCACGCCGTCGCCAGTCATGGCGACGGTCGAATCGCGAAGGTGGAGCGCATCGACCATCGCCTGCTTCTGCGCCGGCGTGACGCGGCCGAACACCGAGGAGGTCGCGAGGATCTCGCCGAGCGCCACCGGGTCTGTCGGGAGGGTGCGCGCATCGACCGGCCGATCCGCCCCGGGCACACCGGCGAGGGTTGCGATGGCTCCCACGGTGGTGGCGTTGTCCCCGGAGATCACCTTCACGCTCACCCCCTGCTCAAGGAAGTAGCGGACGGTCTCGGCGGCATCGGCTCGCAGTCGCTGGTCGATCACCACGAGGGCGACAGGGGTGAGCAGGCCGACCCCGGCATCGGCGCTCGGAGGCTCGGCGCACGTGCCGACGACGAGGACGCGGGCGCCATCAGCTGCCTGCTCATCGGCTTGCACGCGGACTGGGTCGCCGTCCGGGAGGAGCATCTCCGGCGCCCCGATGACCCACGATCCATGACCCTCAAAGGTTCCCGACGACCACTTGCGCGCACTCGAGAACGGCACTGCGGCAACTGGCTTCCAGCCCGGGTCGGTGAACTCGTCGGCGACCGCCTGGAGGGTCGGGTTCGGGCTCGACTCCATCACGGCGAGTGCGCCGAGTGCCGCAGCGGCACCCGGGCCCTTGGGGTCGAGCTCGACCAGCCCGCGCACGTGCATGCCCGGCTCGGTAAGGGTGCCGGTCTTGTCGACGCAGATGGTGTCGACGCGGGCGAGCACCTCGACGGCCGGGAGGTCCTGGACGAGCACCTTCTTGTTCGCGAGGCGCAGGACGGCAACCGCCATCGCGATGCTCGTGAGGAGGACGAGTCCCTCCGGCACCATCGTCACCATCCCGGCGATCGTGCCCCTGATCGCCTCGTCGAGCGGAAGGCCGGCCCGAACGACCTGTGAGTAGAGCAGCAGCGCGCCGACCGGCAGCAGCAGGAAGGAGATCGCCTTGATGAACTTGGCGATGGAGTCGCGCAGCTCGGAGTTCGTGAGGTGGAACTTCTTCGCCTGCTCGGTCAGGCCGGCGGCGAACGAGTCGCGGCCGATCCTTGTCGCCTGGTAGAGCCCAGAACCTGCCACGACGAAGGAGCCGGACATTCCCGGATCACCTGGCGCCTTGTCGACCGGATCCGCCTCGCCGGTGAGGAGGCTCTCGTCGATCTCCAGCCCCTCCGAGGCCAAGATCGTGCCGTCGACGACGAGCTGATCGCCGGGCGCGAGGACGATGATGTCGTCGAGCACCACCTCCTCGGCGCTCACCTGCACGTCTGCTCCGTCACGCCGAACGGTCGGCTTCGCCTCGCCGATGACCGCGAGCTTGGCGAGCGCCCGCGAGGCCCGGTACTCCTGGATGATGCCGATGAGGGTGTTCGCGACGATGACGAAGCCGAAGAGTGAATCCTGGAACGGCGCGACCATGATCATGATCGCCCACATGATCCCGATGACGAGGTTGAACCAGGTGAGCGTGTTCGCGCGGATGATGTCGCTGAGGCTGCGGCTGCGGGCATCGGGCGCATGGTTGACCTCGCCGGCCGCGATCCGCTCGGCGACCTCCCCTGCGTTGAGTCCCTGCTTGAGGTCGATCATGAGGGGAGTCCGTCCATCCGGTGGAGGATGACTCCCTCTCGCAGGGCCCACGGGCAGATGACGATCTCCGGGACCTCGAGGAGCTCCATCACGGCCTCTGCGACCACTGCACCGGCGATGAGTTGCTCCGCCCGCCCCTCACTCACTCCCGGGATCCGTGCCCGCTCCTCGGCGGGCATCCCGGCAAGCCTGCGCACGGTCGACTGAAGACCGGTGAGGGTGAGCGTGCGACGGACGTAGATGCCATCGCTTGATGGTGCCGCGCCTGCGATGCGCGCGAGTTGCTTGAGGGTCTTGGATGAACCGGCGGCGATCTCCGGCTCACCGACCCGGCGGACACGGCGGGCCACCTCGGCAACCTGAGCGCGCGCGTAGCGCCTGAGCTCGCGCAGCGCCTCCGGCGAGGGCGGGTCGCCGTCGAGGTGCGACCGGGTGAGGCGCCCTGCGCCCAGCGGAAGGGAGACGGCAATGTCCGGCTCTTCGTCAATGCCTGAGGCGAGCTCGAGCGATCCGCCGCCGATGTCGATGACGAGCAGTCGGCCGGTCGACCAGCCGAACCATCGCCGGACGGCGAGGAAGGTCATACGCGCCTCGTCCTCACCTGACAGCACCTCGAGGGCGATGCCGGTCTCCTCTCGCACTCGGCGAAGGACCTCCTCGCCATTGCCTGCCTCGCGGATCGCCGAGGTCGCGAACGCCATCACCTCGGTGGCGCCCATGTCCTCGGAGAGCCGCTGGCCATCCCTGATGAATCCGATGAGGGTGGTGATCGCCTCATCGTCGACATCACCCGTCGCCGTGAGGTGCTCAGCGAGCCGCAGCGGAATCTTCAGCTTGGACGCGGGTGTCGGGGCGGCGCCGTAGTGGGCGTCGACAAGCAGCAGGTGGACCGTGTTAGAACCGACGTCGAGAACTCCCATGCGCACGTGACGACGTTACCGCCGAGGGGTGTCAGCCGCTGCCCCTAGGCTGGCTCCATGCCTGAAGTGCCGCTCGACTTCCCCCGTCAGTGGGTCGAATTCGTCGATCCTGACAACGCAAACCAGCTCATTCGCGCCGACCTCACCTGGCTGACCTCGCGGTGGACTTGCATCTTCGGCAACGGCTGCAAGGGAATCTACGCCGACCGGCCCGATGCCGGTTGCTGCGCGCTCGGCGCCCACTTCTCGGAGAAGGCCGATGAGAAGCGCGTCCGGGGCTGGGTCGACAAGCTCGACGCGAGCCTGTGGCAGCGCATCGAGACCGGCCGCAAGAAGGGCTGGGCCGAGAAGGAGGATGATGCCCGCAAGACCCGCGTCGTCGGCGATGCCTGCATCTTCCACAACGATCGCGATTTCGCCGGCGGCTACGGCTGCGCCCTCCACCATCTCGCGGCCCGTGAGGGCGTCTCCTTCGTCGAGACCAAGCCCGAGGTCTGCTGGCAGCTGCCGATGCGGCGCAGTTACGACAATGTCACCCACGAGGACGGCACCGACCGTCTCGTCGTCGTCCTCGGCGAGTACGACCGCCGCGGCTGGGGTGAGGGCGGCCACGACCTCGACTGGTACTGCAGCGGCAATACCGAGGCGCACGTCGGCACCGAGCCCGTCTACCGGTCCTCGAAGGACGAGATCATTGCCCTCATCGGGCAGCCGGCCTACGACGAGCTCGCCCGGATCTGCGATGCCCGCTCCCAGCTGCTCCTCACCGTCGTCGACCGGTCAGCGCTCTCCCCCCACCCCGCAGACCCGGCGTAGGGCAGTCGATGGCCCGGATTGCCCCCAAGCAGGCGCCCTACCGCTGCAGCGACTGCGGCTGGACCTCCGCGAAGTGGGCCGGACGATGCGGCGAGTGCCAGGCGTGGGGCACGGTGAACGAGGCTGGTGCAGTTCGCTCGCGTGGCACCGCATCCGGCCGCGTCACAACCGCGGCTATACCGATCGGCGACGTCGACCTCTCAGCAGCCCAGATGAGGCCGACCGGGGTGAGCGAATTTGACCGGGTCCTTGGCGGCGGCATCGTGCCGGGGGCCGTGCTGCTCCTCGCCGGCGAGCCCGGGGTCGGTAAGTCGACCCTCCTTCTCGATGTCGCGTCACGCTGGGCCGAGTCGGGCCACCGCACCCTCTACATCACCGGCGAGGAGTCCGCTGCGCAGGTGCGCCTGCGGGCCGAGCGCATCGGGGCCCTTGCCGCCGACCTGTACCTCGCCGCCGAGACAGATCTCGGGGCCGTGCTCGGCCACATCGATGCCGTTCAGCCGACCCTGCTTGTCCTGGATTCAGTCCAGACCATCAGCAGCAGCGAGATCGATGGCTCGGCGGGCGGGGTCACGCAGGTGCGCGAGGTTGCCGCCTCGCTCATCGCCCGGTCCAAGGAGCTTGGCATGGCGACCGTCATCGTCGGCCATGTCACGAAGGACGGCACGGTGGCTGGCCCACGCGCCCTCGAGCACCTCGTCGATGTCGTCCTCCACTTCGAGGGCGACCGCCATGCCTCCCTGCGGCTCGTCCGCGCCGTGAAGAACCGCTACGGCCCCGCCGACGAGATCGGCTGCTTCGAGCTCGTCGATGACGGAATCATCGGCCTCGCGGACCCGAGCGGCCTGTTCCTCGGCGATCGACACTCCCCCGCGCCCGGCACCTGCGTCACCGTGACCGTCGAGGGCCGCCGGCCCCTCGTGGCCGAGGTTCAGGCCCTCATCGCCCCCACCAACGCGCCCCAGCCGCGCCGGGTCACCAGTGGCCTGGACTCATCGCGCATCGCCATGATGCTCGGGGTCCTCGAGCGCCGAGCCGGGCTCAAGCTCGCCTCGAATGACTGCTTCGTCGCGACCGTAGGTGGCGTGCGCCTCGCTGAACCGGCAACCGACCTCGCGATCGCCCTCGCTGTCGCCGGCAGCGTCACCGAGACGGCACTCCCGGCTGGTCTCGTCGCAGTCGGCGAGATCAGCCTGTCCGGCGACGTCCGCCGGGTCACGGCGCTCAGCAGGCGGCTGAGCGAGGCCGCCCGCCTAGGGTTCACCGACGCCATCGTCCCGGCGCGCGCCGATGGGGCCGGAGCACAGCCAGCCGAGTCGATCCGGGTCCACGAGGTCTCCTCGGTCAGCGAGGCCCTGGCCGTCGCCCGCCGCCTAGCAGCCAAGCCCAACTAGCCACCACCCCACGTCATTTCAACCAGATTCCGGCTGACCTGACCCAAAAGCTGGTCAGTTGACCAGCAAACCGGTGATTTCATCCAGCACTCGACGGACCACAGCCCGGTCTACCGATGCCACTGCGCGGCGTCAGCGCAGCCGACTACTCAGCCTTGATGAGCGAGAAGGGCTTGCCCTCGCTCTCGACGTTGCCATTCCTTCCAACGACGTCGTAGCGGCCCGGCTTGGCGACCGCGCCCTCACCGGGACACCCCTTCTGGCTCAGGCGTCCGTTCCATGTGATCCTCGAACCGACCTTCTCGCCCGGCTTCATCACGATCACCTTCGAATTGTCACTCGCACTGCAGTCATCACTCGACCACACGTGGTACCCGCCCGAGGTGATCTCAAGCTCGTTCGCCTTCGGACCGACGTCTCGCTTGCAGGCGATATCCCCGATGTTCGTGATCGTCAGGCGAAGTTCCGGCGTCTCGCCAACGACATACGTCGACGCGTTCGTCAATGCCTTGACCTTGATCGACTCATCCTGGCAGTCGACCGGGGCCTCACCGGCTATAGCCACAGCGCTCTCCGAGGGGGACTGTGATGGCTCGGCAGTCGGCTCTGAGGAGGGCTCGATGGGCGCAGCCTCGGCCGACTGGCTCGAATCCGGTGCTGGGCTGGCGCTATCGGCGGAACCCTGTGAGGTGAAGAGCCACCAGATCCCGAAAATCAAGGTCCCCACGGCCAGGAGCAGCGTGATGCGCCTGATCCAGTAAACGAAGGCCGGCTCTGGGCCAACGGGAACGAAGACGCTACTCACCCTCACACGTTACTGGGCGAAGGCCCGCAAACGTGGAACCATGCACTTCTCATGCCCCATGCCTTCCCTGACCCCCGCACCCTGCTGGTCGAACCGGTGCTCACCTGGTTCGACGAGGCTCGGCGTCCACTTCCATGGCGGAGTGACGATGCGACTCCATGGGGCATCCTGGTGAGCGAGTTCATGTGCCAGCAGACCCAGGTCGATCGGGTCATCCCGCGCTGGCACTCGTGGCTTGACCGATGGCCCTCCCCTGCTGACCTCGCTCAGGCCGACGTCGCCGATGCCATTCGCATGTGGGACCGGCTCGGATATCCACGCCGCGCCAAGTGGCTCCACGAGTCAGCGGTCATCATCCGAGATGAGCACGAAGGACAGATTCCGACATCGACCGAGGAGTTGCGGGCGCTCCCCGGCGTGGGCGAGTACACGGCAGCAGCCGTGCAGGCCTTCGCATTCGACATGCCCGCGGTGGTCCTCGACACGAATGTTCGACGGGTCATCTCGCGCACGCTCAACGGCGAGGCCCAGCCGCGATCCCACGTGACGAACGCCGAGCGCGAGCAGGCCGCGACCTTGCTCGAGCACACCCGGCCGGCCGAATGGTCAGCCGCGGTGATGGAGTTCGGAGCGCTGGTCTGCAAGGCAGCCCAGCCCCTGTGCGCCGAATGCCCGGTCGCCCGCATGTGCCGATGGCGGGCCGCCGGCTTCCCACCCCCGGCATTCCAAGTTCGACGACAGGCCGCCTTCGCCGGGAGCGACCGCCAGGCCCGCGGGCGGATCATGGAACTCCTGCGATCGGCGCAGGAGCCCATCCCATCGAGCGCAATCGAGTCGGCGTGGCATGACGACGAGCAGGTCACGCGCGCGCTTGTCGGCCTGGTCAAGGACGCGCTCGTCGAGCAAACAGCCCTGGGCGATTACCGGTTGAAGGGCTCGCGGTGACGGGCTCGGACTGAGCCGGCAGGAGAACCTGCACAATCTGCTCGCATTGGCCCGTCAATCTGCACGTTCTCCCAGTCCATGGGACAAGTGGCTAGGCATGAGACCCGCGGTTAGGCATGAGACCCGTGGCTAACCGAGGCCGGCGCTGGTGTCGCGGGGGAGTATCTCGCTGTCATTCGACGCGACCACGCTGCGCTCGCCGAGCGGCGCGGCGAGTTGGACGTCGACCCACATGCGATCACCGGACGAACCGGTCTCGGCGCACGCACCACTGCGTGCCGAGGTTCGCGTCGCCGAAACTCGCACGTAGGACTCATCCTCGACGGTCGAGACATCGACGGTGTCCTGGCGACAAAGCCCACCGGGCGGCAGCGCCAGTGCCACTTGCACAGCCTGCTCGGAAGTCGTCGGGCGATAGGCCACCGGCTGCATGCCCTCGGACACCAGCCCCAGCCCACGAAGCGGACCAGCGCTCGCGAACACGCCGGCCGCGACGATGCCGACCCCGGCGAGCACGATGATGATGCCCACCCACCACACAGTGCGTGGCAATTGTCGCTTCGGGCCGTCGAACTCCCGGAGTCCGGGTATCAGCGGTCCGTTGACCACGGTCAGGCCCCTCGTCGTGTCGGCAATCAGCTCACAGTCTCAACCGGGGGCGCATCGGGCAGGGTCACCCTCGGAGTCGCAGTGAAGATGAACTCGCGCTCAGCTCCCTCGCCTGAAACGTCAACCACCACAATACTGCCCGGGTTGAGATCTCCGAACAACATCTTCTCGCTCAGCGAGTCCTCGATGTCGCGCTGGATGACGCGGCGCAGCGGCCGAGCGCCCAGCGACGGATCGTAGCCTCGCTCGGCAAGCAGCGTCTTCGCCGATGCCGTGAGCTCAAGGGCCATGTCCTTCTCCTCGAGACGCTTCTCGAGGCCGGCGATCATGAGATCGACGATCTGGAAGATCTCCGCCTCACTCAGTTGGTGGAAGACGATGACATCGTCGATGCGGTTCAAGAACTCGGGCCGGAAGTGCTGCTTGAGCTCCTGCTGCACCTTCGCCTTCATCTGCTCGTACGCGGTCTCGCCGCCGTTCTCGGGTGCGAAGCCGAGCATGACGCCCTTGGAGACATCACGACTGCCGAGGTTCGTCGTCATGATGATGACGGTGTTCTTGAAGTCGACGACCCGGCCCTGGGCGTCGGTGAGGCGACCCTCCTCGAGCACCTGGAGCAGCGAGTTGAAGATATCCGGGTGCGCCTTCTCGACCTCGTCGAACAGCACGACCGAGAACGGCTTGCGACGTACCTTCTCCGTGAGCTGACCGCCCTCCTCGTAGCCGACGTAGCCGGGAGGTGAGCCGAACAGTCGCGAGGCGGTGTGACGCTCGGAGTACTCGCTCATGTCGAGCGCGATGAGGGCGCTCTCGTCGCCGAAGAGGAACTCGGCGAGGGTCTTGCTCAGCTCGGTCTTCCCGACGCCGGACGGTCCGGCGAAGATGAAGGATCCGGACGGACGCTTCGGATCCTTCAGCCCGGCACGCGTGCGCCTGATGGACTTGGAGAGCGCCTTGACCGCCTGCTCCTGGCCGATGACCCGGCGGTGCAGCTCATCCTCCATGCGGAGCAGCCGGGCAATATCGTCCTCGGTGAGGTCGGTGACAGGGATGCCGGTCATGAGCGCGAGCACCTCGCCGATGAGGTGTGCGTCGACCTCGGCCACGACATCGAGGTCGCCGGCCTTCCATTCCCGCTCCCGCTGCGCCTTCTCGGCGAGCAACTGCTTCTCGGTGTCGCGGAGCGCGGCGGCCTTCTCGAAGTCCTGCGCGTCGATCGCCGACTCCTTGTCCTTGCGCGCGGCGGCAATGCGGTCGTCGAACTCGCGCAGGTCCGGCGGCGCAGTCATGCGGCGGATGCGCAGGCGTGAGCCCGCCTCGTCGATGAGGTCGATCGCCTTGTCTGGCAGGTGGCGGTCGGAGATGTAGCGATCGGACAGGCGCGCTGCTGCCTCGAGTGCGCCATCGGTGATCGACACCCGGTGGTGGGACTCGTAGCGGTCGCGCAGGCCCTTGAGGATCTCGACCGTATGCGGGACATCAGGCGCCTCAACCTTGACGGGCGCGAACCGGCGCTCGAGCGCGGCGTCCTTCTCGATGTGCTTGCGGTACTCGTCGAGCGTGGTGGCGCCGATCGTCTGGAGCTCGCCGCGGGCGAGCATCGGCTTGAGGATGCTCGCGGCGTCGATCGCGCCCTCGGCTGCCCCGGCCCCTACGAGCGTGTGGAGCTCGTCGATGAACAGGACGATGTCGCCGCGGGTGCGGATCTCCTTGAGGACCTTCTTCAAGCGCTCCTCGAAGTCACCGCGGTAACGGCTACCGGCAACGAGCGCGCCGAGGTCGAGGGAGTAGATCTGCTTGTCCTTGAGGGTCTCGGGGACATCACCCTTGACGATGTTCTGGGCGAGGCCCTCAACGATGGCGGTCTTGCCGACGC
>WLOY01000093.1 GCA_009699015.1 Actinomycetota bacterium
CCGTACCGGACCGCCCCACCCCTCCCGTCATTTCGTCCAGCATCCGGCGCAAATGACGCAAAACGTGGTCAGGTCAACCAGTCTCAGGTCATTTCATCCAGATGTCCCGGACGCAGGCGACGGGGTCGACGAGCGCGTGATGCTGAGCCGGTTCCGGCGAACCATGGGGGCCGACAATCCGCGCGCCCAGTACCGCGGCACTCCGGATGAAATGGCCAGGAGCTGTTCCAATTGAACACTTTTTGGGTCAGTTAGACCGGATGCTGGACGAAAGGGAGGGGGTGGGTGGGGTTGTTGGGGGTTGGAGGCTGAGGTAGGCGTCGGCGATCGCGAGCAGCGACCACCGGCTCCCATCGTCCGCGGTCAGCAGGTACGCCGGCAGGATGAGGATCTCGCCGGACGGCTGCGTGAACTCTGCCAGCCCGAGCACCGCCTCGGTGACGACGAGCTCGCGGACGGTCGCTACCGCCACTGGCCGGCCCAGGAGGGTGGGCGAGGTTGCGGTGAACGGGGATGCCGGCACCTCGGATGCTGCGAGATCCGCGAACTCCTCGACAACCTGCGTCGGCCCGAACGCGGACCATCCGGGCTTGGCCGAGCGCCGGACCGCCTCCAACGCGCCGAGCACCGGGTAGCCGGGCACCGGCTGCAGCGCGCCGGCGAAGCCGCTCACCGCCGTGATCGCCCCCCGCCGGCCGATGCTCACGCGCCAAGACAACTGCGTCCGCCGGTCGTTGATCGTCTGCCAGGCGACGACGGTCGTCCGCGGCGTGGCGGCGTCGACCTGCCAGTCAATCCCCGTGAGGTCGACTCCGAGATCGCCGAGGAGCGCCCTGGCCGTGTCTAGGGCGCTTTCGCGCGCCGGCACCCTGCCGAGGGCACCGACCGTCGGGTCGGAGAACAGCCAGGATGCCGCGCGGTCGCCCTTCACGATGATGGTCGGGCCGCCCTCCTCGCCGATCCGGATGCCTGCGTTCGTCTCGGCCGCGACCGTGCCCTCCACGCCGAACGTCTCCGCGAGCACCTCCGCGAGGGCCCCGCGGTCGATATCGGTATCGACGACCCGGTAGCCGGTCGCCCTTCCACCTTCGGTAGGCAGCCCCGGGTCGGGGGTGAACACCGAGACGGGCCCCTGTGCCGCTGGCTCGATGCCTACCACCGGCAGGGGGAGTGCGTCTGGCTCCTGCACGATCACCGTGGGCGCTGCAACCGACGGGACGGGGGCCACCGTCGCCGCCCCGCGGCCGATGACCATCCCGACGAGCAGTGCTGCGACCACCGTCACGAAGGCGACGGCCGCTGATGCCGCTCCGCGCGCTCGCGGGCTGGCGGTCGTCCATGGATTCGTCATCAGCACGCCCCCCAGAGCCCGGCGCCGGCCGCCTCGGCCGCCAGCCCTGCCTGGGCGAGCTCCGCCTTCCATGCATAGGGGACGCTGCCGTACTGGCGTTCGCGCGCGTAGCCACCTGCGACGGCGTCGAGGTTGAACAGGGTAAGGGAGCCGTCGGGGGCCTCCCGCCACACGTAGGCGAGGAGTCGGCCGTAGCGGTCCTCGTCGCCCTGCGATACGTCGAGCTCCAGGGTGACGCTCTGGCCGGTGAGCGCCTCCTTGGCGAAGTCGGACGACTCAGGGCCGAAGCACTCCACCGGGGATCCCGGCTTGACGGTCTCGGGGGTGTCGATGCCGATCATTCGGACCGTGACGTCGTCGCCGTTGATTCGGACGTGGATGGTGTCGCCATCGACAACCCGCTCGACGATGGCTCCCGCCACCGCATCGCCCTTCGGCACCAGGTCCGTGCGGGCAGGGGTCAGGTCGAGGGGTGGCGCTGCCGCGGCGCACCCGGCGAAGATCACGGGGATGACCACGAGAGCGGCCGCCTGCAGGACCCGGACGGCCCCCGGTAATCGGGAGGCGAGGGCGTCGGGCACGAGTGTCACAGTAGCGTTTCCCCCATGCGCCTTCACCGCTCGATATCGCCGGAACGACCCCTTCTCGTCGTTGCACTCGATGAGGAGGCGACGCATCTTCATGCCTTCGACCTGCCGATTCTCGTCACTGGCGCGGGCAAGGTGAATGCGGCGGTAGGCGTCGCGACGGTCATCGGGGAGCGACGGCCGAGTTCGGTCATCAACCTCGGCACCGCGGGCGCCTTGCGCCCCGGGCTCACCGGCACCCATGTCGTCGCGAAGGTGACCCAGCATGACCTCGACGATGCTGCGCTGTTCAGCCTCACCGGCCTGCACTTTGGCGAGCCGTTCGACACCGCTTCCGCCGGGCTCACGCTCACGACCGGTGATGCGTTCATTGCCGATCCGGCAGCGCGCGACCGTCTCGCGCAGCACGCCGACCTCGTCGACATGGAGGCCTACGCCATCGTCCGGGCAACCACCGCCGCCCGGTTGCCCGTCACGATCGTGAAGCAGGTGAGCGACGAGGCTAGTTCCGAGGCGGCCACATCATGGACTGAGAGCGTCGATGCGTGCTCCCAGCAACTCGGCGCCTGGGTCCGCGCGAACGTCGCGCACTGACGCTTCGTCGCTCTTCAGGCCTGGCAGCCTGCGCCCTACTCCGCAGCCTCGATCGGCACGACGGTCTCGTCGCCCTTCCCGGGGACAAGGTCGCGTCGCTCGCCATTCGAGCGGACCGAGTTCCTGATGTCCATGAGCAGCCCGGCCGCCGTGAGCACCAGCGAGACGGCGACCACGGTGGTGACGATCTCGGCGACGGATCCGTGCCGCCAGCCCACGACCACGACCACGAGGATCCCGAGCGCGATCCAGACGGAGGCGACAGCTCGGCGATCCTGCGCCGCCAGCCGCGCATAGAGAAGGACCTGGACGAGGGCGAAGGCCGAGCCCTCGAGCGCGAAGAGCCACGCCTCGGGTCCGAGTTCGGCGACGTAGTCCGCGCCACCGAGGACCCGGATCACGAGCGTGCCGAAGAACAGGCTGAACATCGTGATGACGACGCCGAGGCTGGCGGTGAGGCCGGTGGCGACGAGGACCGTCCGCCGCGAGTCGGCGGACGTCATCTTCGGGAACAGGACGATGATGATGGCGTTCGGCAGGAAGAAGGCGATCTTCGCGAGGAGGACGCCCACGGAGTACTCGCCCGATTGGTCCTCGGTGAGGAAGAGCCGGGCAAGGAGGACGTCGATGTTCGTGAGGGTGAACAGGACGATGAGCGCGTGGGCGACGTGGCCGAACTCTGCGGCCCCGCCCTTCGCGAGGCTGCGGCTCCAAGTGCCGGGGCAGACGATGAGGTAGCTGACGATCGCGCCGATCGCGCAGCCGACGAGGATGCCCGCCGAGACCCCGATGATGCTCGGGAAGATGAGGACGAACAGGATGCCGAATCCGGCCCTGCCGAAGCCGTTCGCAATGAAGCCGAATGAGAATCGCAGGTGCTCCTCGCGTCCCTGGGCGATGCCCATGGAGCCGGTGCCGAGCACGACGAAGCCGAGCGATGCGAGGCCCATTGCGACCGCGGCGTAGGGGATGACGAAGGCGATCGACAGGGGCCACGCGGCAAGGAGCCCGAGGGCGATGATCGAGACGCCGATGGTGATCGACAGCCGGATGGCCTGGCCCTCGACCTCCTGCCGGTTCTCCTTGGCTGTCGAGACACGCCTAGCGGTGACGACCTGCATGGCGATGCTGAGGGTTGACACGATGATGAGGATGCCGAGCAGGGCGCCGAGCGCACCGAACTCGGCCTGCGTGAGCCGGCGTGCTGCGATGATCGACAGTGCATAGGCCGCGCCGTTGCCGATGAGGGTCGCCGCACCGACGAAGACCAGGCCCCTGGCCAGGGTCTTTCTCGGCTCGCTCACGCGCAAACCCTAACGAACAATTCCGTCGCAGTGCACAGAGCGAGTCGTCCTGAGGCAATCAGAGCCCATCGAAGTGATTCGACCTCGTGGAAGAGCCCCCGAAGTCGTTCGCGTGTGCCATTCGTACGGTCTCGATCGAGTCGTTTCCGATGAGAAAAGCCCACATTTGGGACAGGTGATACGCATGGGGTGAGTCTGTGAGCCATCCCATAGCCCCCCGACGAGGCGTCCGAAACCCGGTCGTGATCAAAACGTTACGAAGCGGCAAGCACGTAGCGTCCACCGGAGTTGCAGACCCAGGGGCCGCTCGCAGCCAGCGGGCAGTCAGCCACCTGACCTTCAGGTGGCGAGGACAATCCCAAGGAGCCTGATCAATGCGCAGTCCCATCCGTCATTCACTTCGACGTCACGCAGTACGCACCGTCGCCGCAACCGCACTCGCCGGCGCCGTCCTCACCACAGGCGTCACGTCGACCACGGCCCTCGCCGACACCCAACTGGCATCCGCCGAGGCGAATCCCACGCCGGCGGCCGACCCCGTATCCCCAGGCGCCGAGGCACCGCACGAGGTGAGCGGCCGCCGCGCCGCCGTCATGCGCCGTGCCGTACAGCGGGCAAAGGCGGCAGCAGTCGCCAAGGTGCGAGCGCGGATCGTCAAGCTCGCGAAGGCTCAGGTGGGCGACAGCTACCGGGCCGGACGCGCCGGCCCCGACGCCTTCGACTGCTCAGGGCTCACCTCCTACGTCTACAAGCACGCGGCGGGCATCGAACTGCCGCACCTGTCTTACTCGCAGTGGAGCAAGGTCAAGCGGGTCCGCTACAAGGACTCGCTGCCCGGCGACCTCGTCTTCTACTTCCGCGGCGGCGCCCACCATGTCGGGATCTACATCGGCGGCGGGAAGATGGTCAATGCCGTGAACCCGGGCAAGGGCGTGAGGATCGGACCGATCACCGGGTCCTGGTACTCCCGCAGTTACAGCGGGATGGGCCGGCTCATCCAGCCGGCCTGATCGGTACGCCAGCGAAAGGCTCAGTTGGAGTGGTGCGCATTCCCGGGCGATGATTGCGGATGTCGCAGGGGGATCCGCGGCCAATGTCAGCCGCCCCGGCTAGCGTGCCGGTGTGGGGGAATTCGAGGACATCGACGTCGCGGAGAACGCTGCGCTCCAGCGGGCTGCAAGCGAGGCGATCCGGCGCGCGAAGTCATCCGATCCGTTCGCCCCCGTCACCCTCGTCACCGACTCAGCCGCCCAGGCCTGGGCACTCCGCCGGCAATTGGCCGAGGCGTCAGGGCCTGGCACCGGGGTCGTCAACCTCAAGGTGATGACCCTCGCAGAGCTGATGGCCGAGCTGGCTCGACGGGTCGGCCTTGCCAGCCCGGTGTCGGCTGATCCCCTCCTGGCGGCCGCTGTGGTCGGGGGGCTCCTGCGCGCTGACACCGGCCCGCTGTCAGCATCGGCCGACCATCCCCAGACCGCACTCCTCCTCGCCTCGCTCTCCGAGGAGCTCTCCTGGTGCGGCTTGGACGACGCGTCGGCGAGCCTGAATTCGCCCGGGGTGTCGCTGACGGCACGCGCCGCCATCGAATTCGTTGCCGGCACCCGCGAGGCCATGAGCAGCTCCCTAGGGGTTTCGACATGGCACGAGGTGTCCGCGGCGGTGGTGGCTCGGGTGGCAGTCGACCCGCGGGTCGCGATCGACCTCGGGTCGGTCGTGGTCGTGTCGGCTCGGGTGCCAGCGCCGGCCCGGGCCGTCCTTTCCGCGCTCGCTGACCATGCCGCCGTCACGCGCATCACCCTGACGCCGGCCGACGCCCCCATCACGGCGCGCGTCCTGGACTTTCCCGATCCCGCGACCGAGGTGTCGTTCGCGGTGCGGTGCGCGGCCGATGCGATCGCCCAGGGCTTGAGCCCCGGCAGCATCGCCATCCTCTACTCAACCGACCTTCCCTATGCCCGGCTCCTCGAGCGCGGGCTCGCTGATGCCGGCATCGATTGGCACGGTCCGACAGGCCAGACCCTCCGGTCATCCACGGTCGCCCGCTGCCTGTTCGCACTGACCGACCTAGCCGCCGCGCGAACCCCCCGCGACAGCGGCATCACCCGGCCGCTCCTCATGCGCCTGCTCGGGCTCGGGCACCTCGCCGGCGGGCCGGAGCCCGTGTCGTCAGGGCCCACGAGGGCGCTCATCCGCCAGGAGGGCCTGTTCGGCGACGCGCGCACCTGGCTCGGCCACCTCGATGCGATCGCCACCCCGGCCGAGACCGCGACTGAGACTGAGACTGAGACTGAGGATCCCGATGAGGCCAGGCCCAGGCACGCAGGCCGGCTCGAGCCCCATGTGCGGCCCCTCGCCTCCCTCATCCGCGCACTCGATGGGACCGTCGGTCAGATCACGAGTGCCACCACCTGGTCCGATCTCGGGGCCGCTCTCTGGTCCACCCTCGAGACCCTCCACCTGCACGGCACCTGGTGGACCGTCCGCCCCGATGACTCGGCAACCACCGAGTCGGTGCGCGGCTTGCTCCTCGAGGGCTTCCCTGCGATTGACAGCCTCGGCGCCCATGCGCCCCAGCCGAATGCGACCGATGCAGCCCAGATGCTCGACCGCACCCTCGCCGCACGGCGCGGCAGGCACGGTGCGTCATCGATCGGCATTCATGTCGGGCCCGTCTCGAGCAGTCGCTCCCTCGTGTTCGACCAGGTCCTTCTCGTCGGCGCGAGCGAGGGCCTGCTGCCCCCGGTCCGAGGTGAGCAGCCGCTCCTGCCCGATGCGGCCCGACTCCTGCTTCGCCGGGATCCCGACGACCTGCCGAGCTCATCCGAAGTCGAGGGCTTCACAGCGAGCGATGTCCGCGCGGCCGCTGGGTCGGCCAGCTCCTGCATAGCGCTGCTATCGCGGGGGGCGCTGCCGGGCCGCGCGGTCGGGCTGCCGAGCCGGTACCTGCCCTCGGGATCCCCCGACCGCGTCACCTCCACGCGAGCCTCCCTCACGCGCGAACCGGCGCCTTTGGCCGCAGGCGACATCGCAGAACGCCTCGCGCTCTCGAGCCCATTCGCCGACCCGGCACTCCTCCCGCGCATCGCGAGCATCGCAGCATGGGCATCACCCGAGCCGGGCCCGAACTTCGGCGTTCTCGGCATTGAGGCCGGGGGCTGGTCCCTTCACGACATTGACCTCTCCGCCTCGGCCATCGAGCAATTCCTCCATTGCCCGTATCACTTCTTCGTACAGCGGATCCTCGGGTTCTCCACCGATGAGTTCGCCGACACCGTCGAGACGATCGCGCCGAATGACATGGGCACCCTCCTCCACTCGGCCTTCGAGGAGTTCGTCAAGCAATCCCGAGCCATGGGCACCCTCCCTGCGGCTGGCCAGGCCTGGCCGGCCTCAGCCTTGGCCGACCTGAGCCGCATCATCGACCTCGAAGTCCATGCAGCGATCGCCAAGGGCCTCACCGGCTGGCGGCCCGCATGGGAGAAGAGCTACGAGCGGGTGATGGCATCGCTTCCGGCCTTCCTCGACGTCGATGCGACCGAGGTCCGGGCCGCGCCGCCCACCGCGCCTGCGACCACCGAGCAGGGCTTCGGGTTCGAGGGCGATCCGATCGTGGAGTTCCGGGTGACCGAAGATGTCGTGGTCCGGCTGCGCGGTTCAATCGACCGCATCGACCTGAGCGACGACGGCCGCTCGGTCGGGGTCGTCGATTACAAGAGCAACCGCGCGCATGGGTTCGAGGAGAAGCTCGGCAAGCCGAAGAAGGACGGCACCCAGCGCGAGCGGGAAAAGGTTCAGGACCTCGTCTACGACGCTGCCGCCCGCGTGCTGTACCCCGGGGCTGACCACATCGAGGTCCACTTCCTCTTCGTTCCCAACGGGGGCGAGCGCCCCGAGGTCGTGACCCCGGGCCACGACCTCGACCGTGAGAGCGCCCTGCGCGATCTCCTGCTCAGGCTCGAGATCGCCGGCGCAACCGGCTCCTTTCCTCCCAATCCGCAGGGTTCGCGCGACTACTGCCCGGTCTGCAAGCGCCTTGGGCGCCGCGCCCTCATCGTCAGCGGCAAGGCCGAATCCGAAGAGGAGGAGCAGGCATGAGCACCGCCGAGACATTGCGCGATCAAGATGCCCGCACAGCGGCTTCGACGCTGCTGTCCGAGAGCGCATTCATCGAGGCCGGCGCCGGCACCGGCAAGTCGACGACCCTCGTCGAGCGCATCCTCAACACGCTGACGGGTCCGGAGGCCCTGCCGATCACCTCGATCGCGGCGATCACCTTCACCGACCGGGCTGGGGCCGAGCTTCGGCACCGGCTACGCGAGAAGGTCACGAAGCGCCTCGCCAAGGGCACTGACTCCCCGGCGGATCGCCAACTGCTTTCCGCTGCGCTGCAAGACCTTGATGCCGCGGTCATCGGCACGATTCATTCCTTCGCCCAGCGAATCCTGCGGACCCATGCCCTCTCCGCGCGGCTGCCGCTCGCGTTCGCCCCTGCCACCGGGGCCGATGCAGCCGACGACGAACGCTCGCGCGTGCGCTCCGCCATCGAGCACGTCCAGGCATCGCTCGACCCCAGCGCCCTGTCGCTCCTCGCCGCCTACAGCCTTGCGCCCGTCGACCTGCTCGAGGTCCTGCAGCGGCTCGATGCCCAGGGCCTGCGCCTGCACGATGCGGCATTCAGTCAAGGCGGCGCGGACCTCAACGACCTGTGCGCCGCGGCCGCAGATGAGTTCGAGTCCTTCCTGCTTGGCGCACGTGCTGATTGTGGCGACCCCGCTGACAGGCTGATGGTCGCCTTCGAAGAACGAGTCCCCCCGGTAATCACCATGCTGCGTCACGCCGACCCTGCCGAGCTCGCCGCCAGCTGGGCCGCGACCGATGGCACCCATCCGGTCTTCAAGCTGGGCAACGTGGGTGCCGCGCCAGCCTGGGGCCCGGGTGGCGCGAAGGCTCGGCGCGACCTGCTGAAGGAGCTCATCCCCACCTTCGAGGCATGCATGCTGGCTCCGCTCGAGAGCGCGATGCGCGCGGCCTTCGCCGCCGCCTGGCCCGTCATGCGGCAGCACCGCGAGGACCGCACACGGAGCGGTGTCGTGACCTTCGACGAACTGCTGTCGCGTGCCCGCGATCTCATCCGCGACGACCGCGAATGCCGAGCCCTTGTCCACGTGGCCTACCCCGTCGTCCTTGTAGACGAGTTCCAGGACACCGACCCCGTCCAGTGGGAGCTCATCCGCCTCATCACGGCCGATCCCCTCGATCCGAGCGGGCAGCCACTCCCGGGTCGGCTCATTGTTGTGGGGGACCCCAAGCAGGCGATCTATTCATTCCGAGGCGCTGACATTGACACGTATACCGGCGCCTTGGCCGGGTTCGGGCCCACTGAGGGGGCGCTGGGCCCGGTGTTCGAGTTGACGACGAACTTCCGCAGTGTCGCCCCGGTGATCGAATGGGTGAACCGGGTCTTCGCCGCAGCCATGAGAGGCAGGGCCCGGCAGGTGGCCTATCGCGACCTCGATGTGCGGCATCGGCCAGAGGCAGCAGAGCCAGGCCCCGCCGTCACGGTGCTTCGCGACCCGGAGCAGCCGCCCAACGGCGACGGCTCTCGCGCGACCGGCGTGGTGGACTCAACGAAGCTCGAGCCGCGACTCGTCGCGCAGGCGATCGGCCGCGCAGTCAACGACCGCTGGCTCATCACTGAGCCGCAGCCCGACGAGACCCGCGGCTACACGCGGGCAGCGACATTCAGCGACATCGCGGTCCTCTACCCGGCAAGAACCGGAGTCCCGGCGCTCCTTGATGCCATGGACGACGCAGGGGTGCCGTACCGGTCGGGCGATGCTGGCCTCGTCTTCCAGCGTCCAGTCGTTCTGGGTCTACTCGCCGCGCTCACCGTTGTCGATGACCCAGCCGCCGAGCTCGACCTGTGGGCAGCCCTCAAGAGCCCGGTCTTCGCCTGCACCGACATCGACCTCCTGCACTACCGGCGAGCGGGGGGCCGATGGCGTCTCGCGAAGCTGGCTGAGGGCGCCGAAGGCGAGCCACTCACCGGGCCCGTTGCCGATGCCCTGCACCTGCTGCACAGCTTGCGCAGCACCCTGGAGACACTGCAGCCCGTCACCGTAATCGACCAACTCATCATGCGAACCCGGATCATGGAGGCCCTGGCCTTTTCTGCTCGGGGGGGCTTCGATGCAGACTGCGTGCGAATGCTGCGCGCCCATGCGCAGCAGTTTCAAGACGAGGGCGGTATCGGTCTGCCCGACTACCTCGTCGCGGCGGCCGAGGCCCAGACCGCTTCAAGTCGATCATCCCTCCCAGAGCCCGATGTTCGCGACGACAATGCAGTCCGTCTCATGACCATTCACCAGGCGAAGGGCTTGGAGTTTCCGATCGTTGTCCTCGCCGCGATGGCGAACAACATCTACGACCCCTCACCCGCGATTGGAATCGTCGACCCGAACCGCTTCGAGTTCCGGATCACCAAGGACCTCAAGAGCATTGGCTATGACGAGTGGGATGAAGGCGAGCGCAAGCCGCGCAGCGCCGCCGAACGGGTCCGACTCCACTACGTCGCCTGCACCCGGGCACGCGACCACCTCATCGTCTCCCTCTGCGGCGAGCACGGCACGAACAAACGACCGCACTCCTCGCTGCTGTGGGATGCCGTGCCGCGCGACCCTTCGGACGTCACCGCAGTTGTTGAGGTTCCGGGACCGGTGGCGCCCATCCCATCACCACCCGTCAGCCCGCTGCCTCACGATTGGAGCGAGCAGGTCGCCCGGGTCCGAGCACGGAGCCGCGTCCCCTTCATCGCCGCACCGAGCGGGGATGCTGCTGCGTTCCTCGGCCTGCCACTCCCTCCACTCGCGGCCTCTCGCACTTCACCAGCCGATGCGCCCGTGCCATTGGAGACGACCGTGGCTGTCGAGACTCGCGTTGCCCGCGATGGCCGCCCCATTGGACGGGCCGTGCATGCCGCACTCGACACCATCGTGGGCATCGGTGCCCACGTGACCGAAGTCGAGCAAGAGGCCGCGTGCCTGCGTGCGGCACAGGATGAGGGGGTCGCAGTCAATGGCGTTGCAGAGCTGGTGCGGGTGGCCATCGCCTCGCCCCTCATGGCGCAGGCCCTTGCCGCACCTCGGCGCTGGAGCGAGCTCTACCTTGCTGCCCCCGTCGACCATGAGGGCGTGCGCCTCGTCGAGGGCTTCGCCGACCTCGTGTTCGAGGGACCGGACGGTCTAGTCCTCGTCGACTACAAGACCGATGAATCGATCAGCGACGAGACCCGTCAGCACTATGCAGAGCAGTTGACGGCCTATGCGGCGTTGATCGAGCGCGCGACCGGCACCAAGGTGGTGTCCCGGCGCATCCTGCACCTGGCGGCAGGGGGCGCGAGCGAGTTCGAGGTGTGATCGCGCGTCCGAGGTCGCCCCTCCAACAACTGCTACGAGACTCGGCCATGTTAGGGAGCGAGTTCCCGGCTCTGCGCATTTCACGATCGACCCGCTGGGGTTTTGCCACGTTACTATCTATGAAAATAGTATTCGCACAGATAGTAATCCCAAGGGGCAAGCGATCCTGCTTCGCGGGCGCCGTCGCATGGGCAAGTCGGCATTGGTGACTGAATTCGTCCGCAGGTCGGGTGTCCCATCGGTGTACTTCGCCGCCGCCAAGGGGGCGCCGTTGACCGATGAACTCGCTCAACTGACTCTGGCGATCGCCGAGTCCGACCTTCCGCGCGCATCAGTCGCTCGAGGGAACAGTCCGGCGGCCCTCTCGCTCTTGGCAGCAGCCCTGCCGGGTGGCGCCGGCGAACTGCAGCGAATCTGGGACAGGGAGGTGGCCGGCAAGCCGGTCCTTCTCATACTCCTCGGAAGCGACCTGGCCATGATGGAGCAACTCACCGAGCACGACCAGCCCTACTACGCACGGGGCACAGAGTTTGTGCTTCACCCTCTGAGCCCTCGTGACGTTTCTTCGATGACAGGCCTGAATGCCTTCGAGGCATTCGACGCCTACCTGATCTCCGGGGGCCTCCCCTTCATAGTCCGGGACTGGGAGCGAGGGATGTTGCCCGGGACTTCCTTGAAGGCTCACTCAGCCGTTCGACCAGTTCGCTCGTCGTCTCGGGGGAGTGAATACTCAGCGCCGAATTCAGCGCGGACGTGCGTGCCCGCGAGGTCCTCACAGCGATCGGCGGACGCGGCGAGCGGACGTTCACCAACATTCAACGGGCCATCACCGGCATGACGCAGGTGGCCTTGACCAAGAGCCTGAAGGACCTGCAGGACAAGCGGGTGATCGCCGCCGACCAACCACTGTCGATCGTCACGGCAGCCAAGGACAAACGTTGGCGCATCGCTGACCCATCTCTTCGGTTCTGGCTCGCCTTCGTGGAGTCATCCTGTGGCGACGTCGAGCGCGGCAGAGGGGACCTGGCACTCGCGCGCATCACCGCCGGGTTTGAAGCCTGGCGTGGACGTGCGATCGAACCGGTCGTACGTGCGTCGCTAGAACGTTTGCTGCCAGATGAGCAGTGGCCGGCGGTCAACCGGCTCGGCGGCTGGTGGCCACGCAACAACACTCCCGAGGTCGACCTGGTGGGGGCCGATCACTCTCCGGCTTCCGACGTGTCCCTCGTTGGAATGATCAAATGGCGAAGCAAGGGGTCTGTCACGAAGGCCGAGGTTGACGCCTTGGCGGCTGACGCCACGGCCGTTCCCGGGGTCACGGTCTCAACCCCCCTTGTGGCAGTGTGCGCGTCTGGAAGGGTCCGCGACCGCAGGATCACGCAGTCGTGGACCGCCGCGGACCTCTTGAACGCCTGGTGAATCTGGCGCCACACAGACATTGCCGAGCGTCGAGGGTAGACGGAATAGAGCTTGCTCCTCCTCACCGAGTAGATACAGATGCGTCCGGATTTTCAGCGTTGAATCTCGGATCGCTCGTGGTGATTCAACGTCATCGATCTCGCTGCTCCTAGATTTGAAGCATTCCAATGCTGGCACCACCACATACGTACAGCGTCTGCCCGGTGATGAAACCGCTCGCCGGATCGCAGAAGAATGCAATCGCGTTCGCAACATCCGCCGGGCTACCGAGCCTGCCCACTGGTATCCGATCCGCCAACGCTGCCTCCTGCGGAGAATCCCTAGGGGGGATGTCCCAGAAGTTGTCGGTACGGATCGGGCCAGGAGCCACCACGTTGACCGTGATGCCTGCCGGTGCCAGTTCCAGCGACCACGTCCTCGCCATTCCGATCATCCCTGCCTAGGTTGCCGAATACGCAGTCCGGGTGGGCACGCCAAGTGCCGCTCGACTTGAGGTGGAGTTGCGCGAGTAATTGAAGGTCGTCCTCCCCGACATCTGCAACGAGGTTGGGCAGAATGATTCCTGCGTTGTGGATGAAGTGCGTCACGCGTTCACTACCGCTGAGTTCGGGTCATCCATGGCCGAGGCCGCTGATGCCGTCGCTCACGAGGAGGCGATCAGTCGCGAGGAGATCGACGACGTCACAGTCCTAAGCCTGAATACACCGATGGGGTCGGAAATTATGTGAGTTGAAACGCGAAATGTCCCTGCAAATGCTGGAGAATAGGACTTATCTAAGGTTCCATTCCAGCAAAAGCGAAGGACATCCCGCAGGTGCAACTATCTCATACCCCGGCCGCG
>WLOY01000094.1 GCA_009699015.1 Actinomycetota bacterium
CCCAGACAAGGCTCATGATGACGAAGAAGGCGACGAACCACAGCCCCGACCACTTGACCGAGCAGGCAAGGCCGAGCGCGACGAGTGCGGCCCAGCGATAGGGGCGTAGACCAAAGCGCGGACCGTACGGAGTGGCGAGTGGGTCGAGCCCTTCGTCGCGGACGAGACGGGCGAGACGGGCACGGGTGTGATCACGATCGAGGACAAGCAGGCCGAAGGCGGCGAGAACCCAGAACCCGAGCACCATGTCGAGCAGACCGGTGCGGCTCATGACGAGGTGGATGCCCTCGACCGCGAGGAGGAGCCCGGCCAGGGTGCCGATGAGATCGGAGCGGGTCATGCGCCGCAGAATGCGGGCGGTCATGAGGATCGCGATGACTCCGAGGATCGAGACGGCGATGCGCCAGCCGAAGGGCGTCGCTCCGAAGAAATACTCGCCCGCGGCAATCGTCCACTTCCCGAGGGGCGGGTGGACAACGTACTCGGGTGCGTCCTTGAAGATGTCGATCGTGCGCCAGTTTCCGTCCGACGCCAGCAGCGTTTCGTTCGCGCCCTCGACCATGTCGCGCTCGACGCCGAACCGGAGCAGCGAGAGCGCATCCTTCACGTAGTAGGTCTCGTCGAAGGCGATGGCGTGGGGCTGGCCGAGGTTCCAGATGCGCAGCACGGCCCCGATCGCCATGACGACGAGGGGCCCGATCCAGCCCCTGATGCCATGCGACGGCATGGGCGGCGAGAGCCGGTCGGGGAGGCCCGCGAGGTCGCGTGCTGGAGCGGATTGCGGCGCTGTCAGGGTCGCGGCGGTCACGCCGCAATCGTAGGCGCTGACCGCGCCGGAAGGTGACCTGCGACGATGCACGCGTGGAGCGAGTGCCGAGCGGTGAATCACGGGAGCCGGGCGCGGTAGGGAAGGTCGTCCTTGCGGCGACCCCGCTCGGTAATGTCGGCGACGCCTCGCCGCGGCTGGTCGAACTCCTCCGGACCGCCGACATCGTCGCTGCCGAGGACACCAGGCGCCTGCGGCGACTGGCCGCATCGCTCGACATCCAGATCACCGGTCGCGTCGTCTCGTACTTCGAGGGCAATGAGCGAGACCGCGCGCGGGAACTCATCGACGAGGCATTGGGCGGGGCGTGCATCGCCGTCGTCACGGATGCCGGCATGCCATCGGTGAGCGACCCCGGCTACCGGATCGTCGCCGAGGCCGCAGCACGGGGCGTCTGGGTGACGGCGCTGCCGGGTCCGAGCGCCGTGCTCACGGCGCTCGCTCTCTCGGGCCTCGCCGTCGATCGATTCTGCTTCGAGGGGTTCCTTCCGAGGAAGGCGGGCGAGCGGTCGTCGCGCATCGCATCACTGGCGGCCGAGCCGCGGACGATGGTGTTCTTCGAGGCCCCGCACCGTCTCCACGCGATGCTCGTCGCGCTCGCTGCCGGACTTGGCGATGGGCGGCAGGCAGCGGTCTGCCGGGAGCTGACGAAGACCTACGAAGAGGTCAAGCGCGGCACTCTCGGTGAGCTGGCGCGCTGGGCGGACTCGGAGATCAGGGGCGAGATCACGGTCGTCGTGGCGGGGGCGAGCGCGGACGAGCAGCGGCAGGTGTCGGGCCTCGTGGATGCGCCGGCGTGGGTGGCGGCCGTCCGGGCACGCGAGGCGGAGGGGATGGACAGACGCTCGGCGATCGCCGAGGTCGCCAAACTCGCGGGCGTCCAGCGGCGATCGGTCTACGACTCGGTCGTCCAAGCGAAGGCGCCGCGACCGTAGAATCGGCCCATGGGTGATGCGGCTTCGAAGGCGTTCTATCTCACGACGCCGATCTACTACGTGAACGATGCGCCGCACATCGGGCACGCCTACACGACGACGGCCGGCGATGTCCTCACCCGCTGGCACCGCCAGAGGGGCGAGGAGGTCTGGTTCCTCACCGGAGTCGACGAGCACGGAACGAAGGTCCAGCGGGCGGCCGAGCAGGGCGGGGTCACCCCGCAGGAGTGGGTCGATCGACTCGTCGCGGACGAGTGGCTCCCCGTCCTGGAGACCGTTGATGCCATGAATGACGACTTCATCCGAACGACCGACCCGCGGCACGCGATGGCCGTGCAGCGGTTCTGGGAGGTCGTCCGCGAGAACGGCTACGTGTACGCCGCGCCGTACGCCGGCCCTTACTGCGTGGGTTGCGAGGAGTTCAAGCTCGCAGGGGATCTCACCCCGGGCACGGGCGAGTTCGAGGGCCAGCAACTGTGCCCGGTGCATGGTCGCCCGGTTGAGCAGGTCGAGGAGGACAACTGGTTCTTCAAGCTGTCGGCCTTCGCCGAGCAACTCATCGCGTACTACGAGGCCAACCCCGATCGCATCGAGCCGGTGAGCGCCTACAACGAGGTGATGTCATTCCTTCGGCAGGGCCTCGTCGACATCTCGATGTCGCGGTCCAGCGTGAGCTGGGGGATTCCGCTCCCGTGGGATGAGAAGCAGGTCGTCTACGTCTGGTTCGACGCACTCCTCAACTACGCGACGGCGGTGGGGTACGGCGCCGATCCCGAGTCAAAGGCCGGACGCGAGTTCTCCCGCACCTGGCCCGCCGACGTCCACCTCGTGGGCAAGGACATCCTGCGCTTCCACGCCGTCTACTGGCCGGCGATGCTCATGGCCGCAGGCCTTGAGCTGCCGCGCAAGGTGTTCGCCCACGGCTGGCTGCTTGTCGGCGGCGAGAAGATGTCGAAGACGAAGCTGACCGGCATCGCGCCGAGCGAGATCATCGACCACTTCGGCTCCGATGCCTTCCGTTACTACTTCCTGCGGGCCATCGCCTTCGGCCAGGACGGCTCCTTCTCATGGGAGGACATGTCGGCCCGCTATACCGCCGAGCTCGCCAACGGCCTAGGCAACCTCGCCTCGCGGGCGACCGCGATGGTGAACAAGTACTGCGAGGGCAGGCTTCCTGCCGCAGGCGAGCTCACCGCGGCCGAGGAGATGCTGCGCGCGCAGCTCGCGGAGGTCGCCGAGCGGGCCGATACCGCGATCGTCGCGCTCGACTTCTCCACCGGGATCGTCGCGGTCAAGCAGTTCATCGACGCCGTGAACCTGTACGTCACCGAGCAGGCGCCGTGGGTTCTCGCGAAGGACCCGGCGAATGAGGAGCGGCTCCACACCGTCCTCAACACGATCTGCGAGTCCCTCCGCGGCATCGCGGTGCTCTACTACCCGCTCATGCCGAAGGCGATGGAGTCGCTCTGGTCCCAGCTCGGGGCTGACGCAGCGATCGGCGCGATCGCCGACCAGCGCATCGGCGCCGTCGGTGCCTGGGGGCAGCTGCCGGCGGGCTCAGTGGTGACGAAGGGCGAGTCGCTCTTCCCCCGCCTCGACGACGCGGCCTGAGAAAGAGGCCTGACGATGCTCACCGCGTCGATCGTCCAACCGCCGCCGGCACTCGCGCGGCCGGTCATCGACACGCACTGCCACATCGACATGCAGGAGCGGGGTCGCGACGGCAGTGAGCCGCAGCCCCCCGATGAGCTCATCGCGCTCGCGGCCTCCGTCGGGGTCACGAAGCTCGTCCAGATCGGTTGCGACGTCGCGTCGGCGCGTTGGTCGGTTGAGATGGCAAGGACGAGGCCGGACGTCATCGTCGGCGTTGCCCTGCATCCGAACGAGGCACCGAGGCTGTTCGGGTCGGGCGGACAGCGTGAACTCGATGCCGCGTACGAGGTGATCGCCGAGCTGGCTGCCGACCCGGTCGTGCGTGCTGTCGGCGAGACCGGTCTGGACTACTTCAGGACAGAGGGCGAGCTGCGCGAGGTCCAGCAAGCCTCCTTCCGGTGGCACATCGAGCTCGCCAAATCGCTTGGCAAGACCCTCGTCATCCATGATCGCGATGCGCACGACGATGTCATCGACGTGCTCGCCCGGCAGGGGGCCCCGCGGACCGTCGTCTTCCATTGCTTCAGCGGCGATGCTGCGATGGCCCGCGTGTGCGCGGAGCAGGGCTGGTACATGTCCTTCGCGGGTGTCGTCACGTTCAAGAACAACGACTCGCTGCGCGAGGCGCTCGCGGTCGTCCCCGATCACCTCGTCCTCGTCGAGACCGACTCCCCGTACCTCACCCCGGTGCCGCACCGGGGCAAGCCCAATGGCTCGTACCTCATGCCGCTCACGGTCCGGTGCATCGCCGAGGTCCGCGGCCTCGACGAGGCTGCTGCGGCGACCCTGCTGTGGGACAACGCGCAGCGGGCCTTCGGCGAGTGGTAGCCGAGGACGCGGCCGAAGGGTCGTCACGCGAATCACGAGAGTCACGAGAATCTGGCGAGCTGCTGGGGGCTCGCGAGATCCGCGAACTGGCGGAGCGGCTCGGCGTCCGGCCGACCAAGCGCCTCGGCCAGAACTTCGTCATCGACCCGAACACCGTGCAGCGCATCGTGCGGACTGCCGCACTCCCGGAGGGCGCATGCGTCCTCGAGGTCGGCCCTGGCCTCGGGAGCCTCACCCTCGCACTCCTCCAGCAGGCCGGTCATGTGGTCGCGGTCGAGATCGACCCCGTGCTGGCTGCGCAGCTACCCCTCACCGTCGCGGAGCATCAGCCGGCGCGCTCGCACTGCCTGACCGTGATCGAAGCGGATGCCCTGCGCATCCACGATCTGCCGCGCCCGGTCGATGCCCTCGTCGCGAACCTGCCCTACAACGTCGCGGTGCCGGTGCTCCTCACCCTCCTCGAACGGCTACCGTCGCTGCGGTCAGCCCTCGTCATGGTGCAGAAGGAGGTGGCCGAGCGGCTCGCCGCCGTGCCCGGCTCGAAGATCTACGGCGTGCCGAGCGTGAAGGCGCGCTGGTACGGCGAGGTCGCCTATGCCGGCAATGTCTCCCCCCGGGTGTTCTGGCCGGAGCCGAATGTCGACTCGGGCCTCGTCCGCATCGAGCGGACGAAGCGGCCGGCGGGTCGATCAGGCCGCGAGCAGGTGTTCTCGGTCATCGATGCGGCGTTCGCGCAGCGTCGCAAGTCGCTCCGGGGCGCGCTCGCTGGACTCGCCGGCTCGGCGGCCACGTCCGAACGTGCCCTACGCGAGGCGGGCATCGACCCGCGTACCCGCGGCGAGGAGCTCTCGATCGAGGATTACGTGCGCCTGAGCGATGCTCTCTTCCACGGAGCTGAGGAGGAACTGGGGCTCGAAAGCCAATAGCCTTGGCGCATGGTGTCCGCATCGGTGACCGTTCGGGTCCCTGCGAAGGTGAACCTCCAACTCGCGGTCGGGCCCGAGCGCCCTGATGGCTTCCATGAGCTGGCGACGGTGTTCCACGCGGTGAGCCTCTTCGACGATGTCGTCGCCCGGCGCGTCGACCCAGGGGCTGGGATCTCGCTCACCATCTCGGGCGAGGGCGCGGCGTTCCTCCCGACGGACCGGATGAATCTCGCATGGGCCGCGGCCAGGCTCCTGGCCGACCATGCAGGGGTCGATGCTGACGTCGCGATCCACCTCCACAAGGGCATCCCGGTCGCGGGCGGGATGGCGGGCGGGAGCGCTGACGCAGCGGGGGCCCTGCTTGCGTGCGACCACCTATGGCAGCTTGCGACCCCGCGCCCGGAACTCATGGATCTCGCCGCGCAACTCGGCTCGGACGTGCCGTTCGCCTTGCACGGCGGCACGGCCATCGGCAGCGGCCGGGGCGAGCAGCTCACCTCGGTGCTCGCGCGAGGCACCTTCCAGTGGGTGTTCGCGCTCGCCGAGGGAGGCCTGTCGACGCCGGCCGTCTACGCGGAGTGCGATCGCCTTCGCGGGGGCGTGATCATTCGCGAGCCGTACATCTCCGACAACCTCATGCAGGCCCTGCGCGCCGGTGACGCTGTCCTGCTCGGCAAGGCGCTTCACAACGACCTGCAGCCGGCGGCGCTCTCGCTGCGCCCCGGACTGCGCAAGGTCCTCGAACTCGGTGACGACTATGGCGCGCTCGGCGGGATCGTCTCGGGCAGCGGGCCGACGTGCGCGTTCATCGCGGGCGATGACGAGCAGTCCCTGGACCTCGCGGTCTCGCTCACCGCTGCTGGCGTGTGCCGGACGGTGAAGCGTGCGGTAGGCCCGGTTCCGGGCGCCCGGATCGTCTGGTGATCAGTCGTCGAACTCAGTGACGAGTGTTCGAAGCGCGGTGGCGAGCGAAGCCTGCTCGTGCGCCGATAGCGCCGCGAGGATTGCGCGCTCGCGCTCGAGGAGGTCGGTGAGGGCGCTGTCGACCTCGCGCTTGCCATCGTCCGTGAGGACGACGCTCACCCCACGCCGGTCGAGTGGATCCCGCTCACGACGGACGAGCCCACGGGTTTCGAGCCGGTCGACCCGGTTGGTCATCGTGCCGCTCGTCACTAGGGTCTGGCTGCCGATCTGCCCTGGCGAGAGCGCATAGGGCGGGCCCGCCCGGCGCAGGGCGGCGAGGACGTCGAACTCCCAGGTCTCCAGCCCAACGGCGTGAAATGCGGCGCGGCGGGCGAGGTCGAGGTGGCGGGCGAGCCGGCTCACCCGGCTGAGAACCTCGAGCGGCGTGACATCGAGGTCAGGACGCTCTCGCCGCCAGGCGGCGACGAGCTGGTCGACTTCATCGCTCACGGGGGGATCGTACGTCAAGAGTCTTGATGACGAGAATCTTGACGGAGTGGAGTGCGGGTGGAAGAAGGAGTGTTCGGGCCCTGTCAGGGATCGATGAGCGTTCCGCTGGGCCGCTGCTGAACCTTCCAGGCGTCGGCTAGGGTCTCCCCATGCACCCCAGCGCGAGTCGATTCACGGGCCCAGCCCGGGTCGGCCGCGGCGTGCTCCTCGGCACCGCCGTCGTGCTCCTCACCGTCACGGGCCACACGGCGGGCGGGACTTGGAGCGGCCAGGACATGGTCTCCCTGCTGCTCCTGTGGCCGCTCGCGGTGGCGCTGAGCCTCGTCGCCGCGGACCGCCGGCGCTCGGCCGCGTGGCTGTTTGCGTTTGCATTAGGCATGCAGGCGCTCTTCCACGTGCTCTTGTCCATTGCCTCCGGCCACGGGCCCCATGCCGCGCCGTTCCTGCCCTCGTCCACGATGATCGTCGGTCACCTTGGCGCAGCAGCCGTGACGGCCCTGGTGCTCGCGCAGGGTGATCGACTGCTGCACGCCTGGCTGGCGCTTTGGGGCATGCTCGCACGTGGTGTCGTCACCGTCACGCCGATGCGTGTCATGCGGGCGCCCGGGCGCCTCGCATACGTCGGCCCGTTCGTCCACGATTGGCTGAACTGCACCGCAATCAGCCGCCGCGGGCCCCCGGAGCTCGGCTCCTAGCTCCGCCACATCCAACGCGCCTCGGCACTGCCGACGCGTAAATGCGCGCGCGCCATCGGCTGCGCTGAACTATCCCGCTTCCATCACATCATCGTTCGCTCCACCATTCGAAAGGCTTTTCCATGCATGCATTCTTGACATCGCGTCGATCCCTCGCAGGGGCCGCGACCGGACTCATCCTCACCGGGGCCATCGCAGTCACCGCAGCGCCGAGCGCCAGCGCCCACATGGGCGTGGACCTGCACGGCGCCACCCCGACCGCTGGCAGCGGCAGCACGATCTTCCTGCGCCCCGGGCACGGATGCGACGGCGACGCGACGAACTCAATGACCGTCACCGTTCCCGATGGCGTGACAGGCGCCAAGGCCCAGCAGAAGACCGGATGGAAGGTAACGTCGGACGGAAAGACCATCACCTGGTCCGGTGGTGCCCTGCCGGATGACGAGTTCGACGACTTCGGCATCAAGCTCACGTGGCCGAAGCTGGCTGATGGCGTGACCTCGCAGAAGTTCTACTTCAAGGCAGTCCAGACGTGCGACCCCGAGATCGAGGTCGCCCGCAGCGGCAAGTCAGCGACGGTGACCGGCAAGCTTCCGGCGTACGCGGGCGAGAAGATCGCGCTCTTCGTCGATGGGATCCCATTGACCGTCCGCGACGTGACGGTCGGCGCCGACGGCACCTTCACCGTGAAGACGACCTCGGCGAAGGTGCCGGAGGGCAGCGACGTCACCGCTGAGCTGAATGGCCGGCTCGTTGGCAACTCGATCGCGGGAACCGATGCCTGGGTGGAGATCCCTGCGGCAGGGTCAACGGCATCCCTCGCGAGTCCTGCGCCCTCGGTGACCGTCGTCGCAGCGGTTGCGAAGTAGCGAATGCGTCTGGCCCTCGTGGCTGCGGTGTTGGGTTCACTGGCTCTGCTCGTGAACCCAACACCTGCATTCGCCCACGCAGACGTGCACGGCAGTTCACCGCGCAACGGCACTCAAGTGTCTGTTGCTCCCAAGAAGGTCGTCATCACCTTCACCGAGGACGTCACGTTGGACTCCTTGGCGCCTCGCCTCGTTGACGGAGCCGGGCGCACCGTGCCCTCGACCGCGGCCATCGCTGGTGCCGTCCTCTCGATCACCCCGGTGAAGCCGCTTGGCCGCGGCATCACGTCGGCAACGTGGCACGTGATCTCAGACGACGGCCACCCAATCTCAGGGGCGCTCGCATTCACGGTAGGAAAGTCGACCCCGCGAGGCCAGCGCACGAGTATCGTCACGATGCCTCGGATCGCCACGACCCTCAGTGGCGATCGTCCCGGACCCCTCACGCTGACAATGACGAGTACGGCGAAATCAGGCGAGGTGACGTGGACGAGTGATGCCATGCCAGAGCCAATCATCTGGACGATCACCGGCAACGGCACGACGGCGAAGGCATCCGGGGTTCTGCCCCTCGCCGGGACCTGGCGGATGAGCGCGATGCTTGTCACGTCGAGCTCGCAGATGGTCATGCCCTCAGGGTCGGTTGTGCTCAGGGCCCCGGAGTCATCGTGAGGCGTGGCGTCGTGAGGCGTGGCATCGTGAGGCGTGGCGCCCGGCGCGTCTGGGCAAGGGCCGGGGTAATCACCGTGATGCTCGCCGGAGCGGTGGCGCTGGGCGTAGCCCCTGCGGGCGCCCACTCGCAGTTGCTGTCGACGAGTCCGGTGGACGGCGCCGTGCTTACCGAGCCCCCGTCGAGTGTCGTCCTCACCTTCAATGAGGCGCTCATCCCTGACGTCGACAGCATTTCGATCAACGATGCCACGGGGAACGTCGTTGCCAGCCGATCGGTGGAGCCGGTGGGCGCAACGCTGAGCGTGCCATGGCCCGACGGGCTGCCTGCTGGCGCCTACCAGGTCGCGTACCGGGTGGTGTCGGGCGATGGCCATCCGGTGACCGGGGCGATCACGTTCACGATCACCGGCGCGGGCGGCCCAGCCTCAGGGGTTGCGTCGCAGCCTGAATCGAGTGCTGGGCCGGTGTCCACCGCAGAGCCGGTGGTCGCGTCCGACGCTGCCGAGGGCAGTGCCGTGATGCCAGTGGTCTTTACAGCACTTGTCGTCATCCTGCTCGGCGGGGCGGTGTGGTTCGCGCGTCGTCGCGTCGGCCCCCGAGATCCCGGTGGCGCAGATGCCGGTCGCGGCCGGCGAGGATGAAGGGCAGCGCTACTTGCCGACGGTGATGAGCCGGGGCTTGGACTCCATGCCGGCGAGGCCGTTCCAGGCGAGGTTGACGAGGTGCGCGACGACCTCCTCCTTCTTCGGCTTGCGAACGTCAAGCCACCATTGGCCGGTGAGCGCCACCATGCCGACGAGCATCTGCGAGTACATCCCGGCGAGCTTCTTGTCGAGCTTGTGCGAGGCGAACTCGTCGGCGAGGAGGTGCTCGACCTGGGCAGCAACATCGACGATGAGGCTCGCAAAAGTTCCGGTGGTCTGCGACACGGGTGAGTCGCGGACGAGGATCCGGAAGCCGTCGGGGTAGCGGTCGATGTAGTCGAACAACGCGAGGCCGGCCTGTTCTAGGAGTGCCCGGGGGCCGCCGCCGGTGAGGGCGTCACCGATCGAGGCGAGGAGATGGTTCATCTCGCGGTCGACGACGACGGCGTAGAGGCCCTCCTTGCCGCCGAAGTGCTCGTAGACGACGGGCTTGGAGACGCCGGCCTTCGCGGCGATCTCCTCGACGGTCACGACCTCGAACCCCTTCTCGGCGAAGAGTTTGCGGCCGACGTCGAGGAGTTGCTCGCGCCTCTCCTGGCCGCTCATGCGTATCCGACTGCTTGACACGGGCCTGCGAGCGTCGCGTCGTTGGAGGCTTGAGATCTCGGTGATGTCGGCCAGCGGTTCGTCGTCGAACTCCGCGGGATTCTGCTCGGTCATGCGACCGGGGCTGGAACGGGTGCTGCCTTGGCTGCAGCGACCGCCGCTGCGTAGCCGCGAATGCGATGGGCCATGGCCGGGTCCTTGAGCTTGGTGGCCAGGCGCAGTGGCTTGGGCCACCTGACGTCGGTGATGAGTCCGATCTTCTCGAGGCGCCTGATGAGGAAGGCGCTGATGTCGATCTGTCCCTTGAGGACCCCGTGTCGCGCCGCGGTTGGGTCGACGTGGTGGAGGTTGTGCCAGGACTCGCCGAACGAGGGGATGGCGAGCCATCCGACGTTGCTCGATTGATCACGCGAGGTGAAGGGCCGGGTGCCGAAGACATGGCAGATCGAGTTGATCGACCACGTGACGTGGTGGACGAGGGCGATGCGCACGAGCGTGCCCCAGAAGAAGCCGGTGAGGACACCCATCCAGGACCACGTGATGAGGCCGCCGAGGATGGCGGGCAGGATCATCGAGCCGATGACGATGAGGGGGAACATCCGGCCGATCCGGTTGAGGTCCTTGTCGCCGGCGATGTCCGGGGCGTAGGTCTCGATGCTCGACTGCGGCTCGTCGAAGAACCAGCCCATGTGGGCGAAGTACAGGCCCTTTGCGATCGCGCGCTTCGAGGTGCCGAATCGCCAAGGGGAGTGCGGATCGCCGATATCGTCGGAGAACTTGTGGTGCTTGCGGTGGTCGGCGACCCACTGGGTGATCGGGCCCTCGAGGGCCATCGAGCCGGCCACGGCGAGGGTGATCTTGATGGCGCGGGGGGCCTTGAACGACCCGTGGGTAAAGAAGCGGTGGAAGCCGATCGTGATGCCCAGGGCCGTCAGTGCCCAGAAGCCGAGGACGAGGGCGATGTCGGTCCAGCCGACAAAGCCGCCCCAGGCCACCGGAATCGCTGCGACGACAGCGAGGGGCGGGATGATGACGAACAGGGCGATGATGGTTCGCAGGGCTCCGCTGAGGAGGACTGGGTCGGGGTTCGAGGGGGAAGGCAACTGCAGGTCGGGGGCGGTGGTCATGTGGGCGCTCCTCGGTTATTGACGGACCGGGTGAGCGCTGCATTACCTACGCTCGCGTAACTTACGGTAACGTAACCTAGGTCGTCTGGTCAATAAAGGCGTAAGGCCTAGGGTTGGGGCCTTCCCAAGTCGGCGTCTCGGCGCCTTCGGGGAGCGTGCCCTTCCCGGGTCGTCTAGCGGCAGGACAGCGGACTTTGAATCCGCCCGCACGGTCCGTAGACCGTTGCGAGAATGGCCGATTTGGCCTAGTTCTCAGCGTAAATTCGGCCCGTTTGCGGTGGCGGGCACTCTGAAACTGTCTCATCGAGACTCGTCGTTTCTCGCTGTTTGCGGGGCCGGTGCCGGGCGCGAACCCGCAAGAAGTCCGGGCGCAAGGTGCTGCTAGGCAGGCGCGCTCGAACTCGGCAAGCAGTTCGTCGCACCAGACCACCTTGAGGACCTCGGCGGAGTGGCAGCGCATGAGCAAATCCAGTTCACGGATGCCGAGTAGGACGTTGGTGCCGGGCAGGATGCGCTGCACGCGTCAGTACTCGGCGCCGTCGGCGAGCAGTCCGCCGATCAGGTCGTCGCCGGGTCGGCGATCATCATGGTGATGACCGCGAACATCGGCTTCAGAGTCTTTCCGCGCATTGGCGGCGAGGACTTCAATGGCCCGACGTCAGACTTCGAGCAGGTGGCACAGATTCTCGAGCAGCAGTTCGGATCGCCCGATTCGGACGCTTCGATTCAAACAGGTTCCGCGCTCGCGGAGGCCGCGGCGTCCGTTCCCGGAGTCCTGCGTGCGACGGCCTCCTGGGGGTCCGGAGTAGAAATCCTCCGCAGTTCCGACTCACTCGGGGGACTGATCCCTGTGACCTTCGACCCGTCGGCCGAGAATCCCCAAGAGAGATTGCTGATGCAGTCGAGCAGACGGTAGGCGAGCAAGAGTTTGGCTCCATTGCCGTCTATATCGTTGGTGGTGCTGCGATTTCTTAAGCCATCAATACCCGGATCAGCAAAGATCTGGGGACAGCCTGAAGAGCGGCACCGAGTCGATGGCAGGGATCGCGAGGGCCAACGTCGCGAGGCAGTGCAACGGTATGTGAGGGCACTGTTGCATTGACGGATTGTCGCAAGAGGCTCGCCCGATAGCGCCGATTTATACGCAGAAAGTTCGACCCTGGTGTCAGGCGAACTGGGAGTTGAGTCGTCGGTTTTCCCAGCAGGGGATGGTGACGGTGGGGAGTTCGCCTTGGCGGAGCACGGGTGAGTAGGCGCGTCGGTCGATGATGTCGTCACCTTGGTTGAGGATTTCGCCGCCGGTCCCATACCCGACAATGCCCACCGTTTCGCGGGCATTCCTACGTGAGGCACGGAAAGCATTTCGCGGGCACTTTCGTGAGTCTCGTCGACCACTTGACCGGGTTCGTCTCGACTCCTAGCCTTCAATGGTGCAGTTGAAGGGAACTTTGGACCGTGGGTCGAACCGGTGTGGCGCAGCGCGCCTGATCGCCTACCCCTGTTCGGTGCTACTTGCGGCCACGAGTGTCCTGGCTTTAGCGCCGGCGGCCGAGGGCGGCCCGAAGGCGAAGGCACCGGTGACATGGTCCTGGAACGGTAAGGATGCCTGGCTACCCAGTGCGAAGGCTCCGAACTGCGGGAATGTTCGACTGCAACCTCCCGCACCGGTCGCTGCCCTCGATGGCTGGCTACCGCCTGGGCGGCTCAATGAGACGGCTCGGTACTACAAAGCGCACGGCGCCCTTCGCTTTGCTGACCCGAGCGCGAATGGAACAGTGGCCGCTGCCGTCGATGGCTACTTCGTTCGCGGGGCTGCATACCGGGAGAACCGTGATGGGCAGATGAACGGGCCGGGGTCGTCGGTTCAGTACCTGGTCGACATTCAGCACCCCTGCGGATTCCTGGTGCGCTATGACCACCTGCGAACCCTCAGCCCAGCACTCCAACGGATCTTCGATCGCAGCATTCCGGTGGGCGATGACTCGAGGACCACCAACGTGAAGCCCGTGAAGATCTCCAAGGGGCAGGTGCTCGCGACCGCGGTCAGTGTCCCCGACCAGCCGTCACCGCGACAGTTCGACTTCGGGGTGTATGACCTGAGGCGTCAGCAGCAGTCGTCCCACAGCGGCGCATGGCTCGCGGATCATGGGAGCGGCGCCGAGTTGGCAAACTTCGCGGTCTGCTGGCCGCGGTTGATGGGATCGACAGGTGCCCAGATTGAAGCG
>WLOY01000095.1 GCA_009699015.1 Actinomycetota bacterium
CACGCACTACATCCAGCCCACGCTCGTCGTCGATGCGCCCGAGGGCAGCGAGATCCTCACGGCGGAGGTCTTCGGTCCCGTCCTCACGATGCAGACCTTCGAGACCGACGAGCAGGGCCTCGCCCTAGCAAATGGAACCGAGTTCGGCCTTGCGGCATGCGTGGTCAGCAGCAAGCGTGAACGCGCCGAGGCCTTCACCAAGTTCCTCGTCGCCGGAACCATCTGGGTGAATTGCTTCTTCGTCCGCGACCTTTCGGCGCCATTCGGCGGGTCGAAGCGGTCGGGCATCGGCCGCGAGGGCGGCCTGTGGTCCTTCGACTTCTATGCCGACGTCAAGAACACCGTGTTCGCACCGAATGGATGGAAGGACGGATCAACCCATGGGTGAAGTCGTAGCAGCAGGGCTGCTCTCACACGTCCCGACGATCATGCTGCCGCGGGAGATCCGGCTCGAGCTCAATGAGGGCAAGGAGATCTCCCTCGTCCCTGCGCTCGAGAAGCTCCGCCGTGATGTCTTCGACACCTACGACTACGACACCGTGGTCCTCCTCGATTCCCACTGGTTCACGACGGTCGAATTCGTCGTGTCATCGCACGGTCGCCGTGCCGGGCTCTTCACCGCTGAGGAGCTGCCGCGCGGCATGTGCCGCATCCCCTATGACTGGAAGGGCGACCCCGAGCTCGCGAATCTCATCGCGGCAGAGGGCGAGCCGAACGGCACCTGGATCACCCCGATCGACGACGAGTACCTTCCGCTCTACTACCCGTCGGTGAACATCTGGAGCTACCTCGGCAGGGGCAATCCGGACAAGGCCTGGATCTCGATGAGCGTGTGCCAGACGGCCGACACCGAGGACTTCCTGAGGGTGGGGCGCGCCATCGGGGAAGGGATCCGCAAGAGCGACCGCAAGGTCATCATCATCGCAACCGGATCCCTCTCCCACACGTTCTACCCGCTGCGCGAGCTTCGAGGCCACGAGGCCAGCGACCCCTCGCACATCTTCAGCGACGAGGCCCGCGAGGCCGACCTTCAGCGCTTGGCCTGGTTCAAGGAAGGTCGCCACGACCGCGTCCTCGAGACCATGCCCGATTTCCTCAAGGTCAGGCCCGAGGCCAAGTTCGCCCACTACCTGATGATGGCTGCGGCACTCGGCGAGCAGGAGTTCACCGCGCCCGGCGAACAGATCAGCGATTACGAGAACTCCATCGGCACGAGCCAGGTGCACGTGTGGTTCGATCGGCCAGCAGGCGGCTGGACTTCAGGAAAGGGAGCAGCGTGACCGAGTTTCGTCGAATCCTCCTCGAGGGGGCCCCGGTCCTCACGACACGCCATGGCGATGAACTGGTCGCCGGTGATGGCCGCAGCATCGGCATCGACGAGGCCATTCACCTCGCGCCCTGCGAGCCCACGAAGATCATCGCCGTCCACCTGAACTACGACTCCCGCACGCAGGAGTTCATGACCAGGCTCCCACCCGCACCCACCTACTTCCACAAGCCGATCACGGCGCTCAACGCGCACAAGGGCGCCGTCGTTCGCCCCGATCGCTGCAAGTGGCTCAACTATGAGGGCGAGATCGTCATCGTCATCGGACGCACCTGCCGCAATATCGCCCCGGACGAGGCGGCGGACTACATCGCCGGCTACACCGTCGGCAACGACTATGGCCTTCACGACTTTCGCGACACCGACGCCGGCTCGATGCTTCGGGTCAAGGGCGCAGATACCCTCGCCCCGATCGGTCCCGGCCTCATCACCGACTGGGACTTCCGCGGCAAGCAGATCCGGACGATCGTGAACGGGGTCGTCCGCCAGGACGACACAACCGATGGCATGGAATGGGACATGCACTACCTCGTCGCCGATATCGCCCGCACGATCACGCTCGTCCCGGGTGACATCCTCTTCTCCGGCACTCCGGCGACCTCCCGCACGGTCTATCCGGGAGATGTCGTCGAGGTCGAGGTCGAGGGCCTCGGCACGCTGAGCAACCACATCGTCCAAGGACCGACTCCCATCCGCTCCGACGTTGGTGCGCAGCCAACCGAGAGCGAGGAAGTCATCTCCACCGCAAAGGGCGGCGACTGGGAGTTCCGCGGCATCAGGACACCCTCAAAGGATCTGTACCCGTCACTAGTGGAGGAGAAGTAGCAGTGGTCAAGATCACCGTCGACATGGACAAGTGTCAGCACTACGGTCAGTGCTGCTTCGAGGCCGAGGATGTCTTCGCACTGGACGAGTCCGGCAAGCTCGTCTACTCGAAGGAGGCCGACGAGTCCCGTCGCGCCGATGTCGAGAGCGCTGCCGATGTCTGCCCGATGCAAGCGATCACGGTCGAATAGCCGATGCAACGCGTGGTCATCGTCGGCGCCGGCCTAGGCGGCCTTCGTGCCGCCGAGTCGCTTCGCTCAGCCGGCTACTCCGACGCGATCACCATCGTCGGCGACGAGGCATACCTGCCCTACAACCGGCCACCTCTGTCAAAGGAGGCCCTCGCCGGGGGGGTCGATATAGAGAGCCTTGAGTTCCGGCGCAAGGCAAGCGTCGATGACGTCGAGTGGCTCCTGGGATCACCGGTCGTCGGGTGCGATCTCGCCGCTCGGACGGTGACCCTGGACGGCGGAGCATCCCTCGATTTCGACGGACTCGTCGTGGCTTCGGGAATCCGGCCGAGACGACTTCCCATCCCCGGGCCAGCGGGCGGACGGTTCGCCCTGCGCACCGCCGCCGACGCCCTCGCCGTCCGCGAGTACCTGATACCGGGCGCAGCCATCATCATCATGGGAGCGGGGTTCATCGGCTGCGAGGTGGCGGCCACCGCGATCAAGCTCGGGTGCAGCGTGCACGTGGTGGCCCTCGATGAGGAGCCGATGGTGCGTCCCCTCGGCCAGGAGCTCGGAGCCGCAATGCGGCGCCGGCACGAGGCCCGGGGAGTCCGATTCCATCTCGGGCACACGATCGTCGCCTTCACCGGGGATGAGCACGTTCGGTCGGCCTCGTTGAGCGACGGCACCGAGCTCAAGGCCGACATCGTCATCGAGGCGGTGGGATCGGTCGCGAATACCGAATGGCTCAATGGCAATAACCTCAATCTCTCCGATGGGCTGCTCACCGATAGCTGCATGCAGGTCGAGACCCCCCTCGCTCCCATGGTCGCCGTAGGAGACCTCGCCCGTCATCCCAATGCCCTCTTCGGCAGTGTGCCCCGCCGAATCGAGCACTGGAATATCCCGACCGAGACAGCCCGACGGGCCGGTCCCACCCTCGCATCGCTCCTAGCTGGCGAGGAGCCGGACCGCTCCCCCTTCATCGCCATGCCGGCGTTCTGGTCCGACCAGTACGAGACCAAGCTGCAGTCATTCGGCATGCCCGGCATCGCCGACAGGACAGAGGTCACCTCCGGCAGTGTCGACGGAGCCTGCATCATCGAGTATTTCGATGCCACCGGCCTCGTCGGCGTGATCGGCGTCGACCGAACGGCCGAGCTCGCCCCCTACCGAAAGGCCCTCCTTGCTCGCTCCTGAACCCGCAGCGACCAGTGAGGCAAGCACGTCACTGTCGCTCGGGGTTCGGCGACTCGAAGCCCTTGACCATGCTGCCGGGCTGGTGGCGCGTGCGTGGGCCGAGTTCGACCAGGCTCGCGAGACCGAGATCGCGCCGTCTGCACAACTGCTTGCGGATCTCCGCACACCGCTGCCCGAGCACGGCGACGACGTCATCAAGGGCCTGAACGATGCCTCGGCCGTCCTCGATGCCTCCCTCGCCCAAGCGCGGCCCCGCTACTTCGCTTACATCGGCTCTAGCGGCCTCGAAGTGGGGGCACTCGCCGACCTCCTCGCCCACTCCTACGACATCAACCTCGCCCTCGATGCGGGCGCGGCATCACTGCTCGAGGCGCAGGCCATCTCCTGGCTCGGGGATTTCCTCGGGTACCCGGCCCTGACGGGCTCATTCACGAGCGGCGGCACGGTGAGCAACCTGACTGCGCTTGCGGCAGCACGCGAGCGGGCGCTGCCGGGGAGCCGTGCCCATGGGCTCAGCGGCGTGCGCTGCGCCGTGTACTGCTCGCAGGAGGCCCACTACTCGATCAAGCGGGCAGCGGAGATCCTCGGCATCGGCCGGGAATGGGTACGCACCATCCCCATCGATGCCGAGCGACGCATGGACACGATCGCACTCGCCGAATGCATCGACGCCGACATCCGCGAGGGCATCACCCCGATCGCGGTCATCGCGACCGCCGGCACCACCCTCACCGGGGCAGTCGACCCGCTCGACGATCTTGCCGATGTCTGCGAGCGCACGGGTGTCTGGCTGCACGTTGACGGCGCCTACGGCCTGCCAGCTGCTGGCGCACCCGCCACCTCCGACCTCTTCATCGGACTCGCGCGCGCTGACTCCGTGACGGTCGACTGCCACAAGTGGATGTTCGTCCCGAAGGCCTGCAGCGCCGTCCTCGTTCGCGACCCGCGGACCCTGTCGAACGTGTTTGCGCACGACGAGGCCTACGTGCCGCATGCCGGGGAAGCCCTCAACGCGGTCGACATAACGCTGGAGTACTCGCGTCCGATGCGGGCGCTCAAGCTCTGGCTCGCTTTCAAGGTGCACGGAGCTGCGGCCTTCCGCGCCGCCATCGCCCGAAATTGCGAGCAGGCGCGTGATCTCTACGAACGTGCAGGCGCGCTCGACGGCGTCGCCGTGCTCACATCCGGTCCGCAACTGTCGATCGTCCCCATTCGCCGCACCGTGCCTGGGTGCCCCGACGAGAACGCCCACAATGCCGAACTCTGCACCCGGCTCCAGGCCGATGGCCGTGTGTACGTTTCGCCCGCGACGATCGACGGTCAAGTGTGGCTCAGGCCCTGCTTCACGAACTTCCGAACGACTTCCGAGGACGTGCACCTGCTCCTGAGCCTCATCGACAGCGAGGGCGCTGACTGCTCGCATCACGGGTAAACTCCTGATATGCCGCCGCCATCCGTGTCAGTGACGCGTGACGGCGTGTGCTTCCCGCAGGGGGGCGATGGCCTGCGCAGCACCGGGGCAACGGGCCGGGCGATCTTCGCCGACAGCGCCCGCGGCGTCGATGCCGCTCTCGCGGAGCGCATCGAGCACACCCGCGACTGGAGATCGGGTTACCTTCGGCCGGTTCGCGACATCGTCGCGGCGGCCACGAAGAGCCCCGATGCCGCCCTCACCATCTCCAGTGACGGCCTGTCGTCAGCGCACCGTCGCTTCCGGTTTGCGAGATCCGGCGCCGAGCAGTCCATCTCCGAGGTCATGGCCCAACCAGGCGAGGCCCTTTTCGATTCGGTCACCATCGAAGGCCGGGTGGCCGCCGACCGGGATTTCTCCCTTCCCTACGAAGGCAAGCGGCTCTTCGGAGACGACCTCCGTCGCCAGGTGGACCGATGGGTCCTTGACGGCATCACGGAGCCGAGTTTCGCTGAGGCCATCCATACCCTCATGGACAACCCTGATTGGCTCGATCTTCGTGACGTCGACATCGCCCTGCTCGGCGCCGGGGCGGAGATGGCACCGACCCGGTCGCTGCTCCGATGGGGGGCCCGGGTCCACGCTGTCGACCTGCCCCGCCCCGATGCCTGGCGGCGCCTCATCGAGATCGCCCGCAATACCGCCGGATCCCTGCGCGTGCCCGTCCGTCGCGGCGACCAAGGCAACGCTCCGATCGTCACCGGCGGCGTCGTCCATCCCGATGACGACACCGCCATCGCAGAGGTAGCCGGCGCCGATCTCCTCGCTGACACTCCGCACATTCGCACGTGGCTCGATGAGATCGAGGGCCCACTCATCCTCGGTACCTACGTGTACGCCGACGGTGCCGGACACGTCCTCCTCTCCATGGCATCCGATGCCATCGCAACCGATCTCATCGCCCGGCGCGGCAACGTGATGCTCGCGTACCTCGCCACCCCGACCGACGTGTTCATGGTGCCGATGAGCGCCGTCGAGGAGTCTCGCCGTCGGTGGGAGACCCGGGGCATGAGCGGAATCCTGCAGTCCCCGCTTCGCCTCCTCAATCAGTTCCAGCCGAACAACCCCGAGACCATCTTCACCAGCGACGGTGTCGAAGTCGGCCTCAACGACTCCCTCGTGCCCCAGCAGGGGCCCAACTACGCTCTCGCGAAGCGCCTTCAGCGGTGGCGCGCCCTCAATGCGAGGGCGGCCGGCACCACCGTGTCACTCAACCTCGCCCCGCCCACCCGCACCCAGTCCGTCGTCAAGAACCGGTTGCTGGCAGCCGCGTACGCGGGAGCCGGCCGCTTCGGGATCGAGGTGTTCGAACCGGCGACGTCAACCGCGCTCATGGCCGCACTCCTCGTGCACGACCTTCGAAACCCCGCCGCGGCGGCGAATCCTGCGACCTCCCTTAGCAATCCGATGGACCTGTTCGTCCAGGGTGCGAATCACGGCGGCCTCTGGCGCGCCGCCTACTCACCGCGCTCTGTGCTCGGCATCGCGGCCGTGCTCGGGATGTTCGAGTCGCGGGCCTAGCCATGCGCGCCAATGCCCTCCGCCGGCTCGGCACCTGCGTGGTCGCTAGCGCCCTCATGAGCACCGGCGTCCTCGGGCTCGCGGTCGCCGGTGCGAGCAACTCATCGGCGGACGAGCCGGCCCCGACGCCGTCGGCGACAGCACCGGCACCGGCAAGTTTTCCGCTGCGGCCAGGCGATGAGGGCCCCCTCATCAAGGTGCTCCACGAGCGTCTCGCCTGGCTCGGGTACCCAATCTCGGGCTCCGAGGCAGCGCGCGACACCTACGGGCCTTCGACCAGTCGCGCACTGGCGAGCCTCCAGAAGAAATTCTGGCTGCCGAATGATCGCTACGTCACGCGAAAGACCTGGGACCGGCTCAGGACTCTCGCCGGCCCGGTCGGCGAACTCCCCGAGGCGTGCACGAGCGAGGATTCCATCTGCATCAGCACCCAGCAGAAACTCGTGCGCTGGATTGTCAATGGCAAGGTGGCGATGAGCGCCGACGCGCGCTTCGGGCTGCCCCAGGCCGCGACCGCACGCGGCACCTTCACCGTCACCCGCAAGAGCCGCGATCATGTGTCGTCACTCTATGGAACGGCAATGCCCTTCTCGCTGTTCTTCCATGGCGGCCAGGCTGTCCATTACTCGGCGTACTTCAAGCGAGACGGCTACTACGGTGCATCGCACGGCTGCGTGAACCTGCGTGATCTCAAGAAGGCCGAGTGGCTCTTCAACAGCGCGAAAGTCGGCGACCGCGTCCATGTGTACTGAACAAATAGCTGTGTACTGAACAAATAGCCCCCGGTTCAAAGCTGAAGGCCCGCGCGGCTGGGGGGCTGTCGCGCGGGCCTTCTGGACCCGAAGGCCCTGCCACCCGGGGGGCGGGCGACGATATGAGTCTGCACCACCGGAGCCCTCCCTGTCACGATTGTTAACACTTTTCTGGCTCCTTTGCGGCGCACGTCACACTTCCGCACCATGATTAACTTCACCCATGGCTGACGAGCGCGGGGTCCTTCTCATCGGGTACGGCCTCGCCGGGCGGGTCTTCCACGCTCCCCTCATCCGCTCGACGCCGGGTCTATCCCTGCGGGCGGTCGTGACGGGCGATCCCGAGCGCCGCGCACAGGCAACGGCGGACCTGCCGGGCATCCGCCTTCACTCGACGGTCGAGGAGGCCTGGCAGCAGGTCGACGACATCGACCTGGTCATCATCGCCTCGGCCAACCGAACCCATGTTCCGCTGGCTATCGAGTCGGCGCGACTGGGGTTGCACATGGTCATCGACAAGCCGATCGCTGCAACGGCATCGCAGGCCGGGCTCATTGTCGAAGCGGCTGCCGCCGCCGGGGTGCAAGTCCATCCCTTCCAGAACCGGCGCTGGGATTCTGACTTCCTCACCCTTCGCGGCCTCTTGGAACAAGGGGTGCTCGGGCGCATCCACCGCTTCGAGTCCAGGATCGGGCGGCTTCGCACCCTCCCGAAGGGCAACTGGCGGGAGTCCGCTGACCCTGAGGACCACGGGGGCGTACTCCTCGACTTCGGCGCCCACCTCGTCGATCAGTCCCTTGCCCTCATGGGCCCGGTCATCGCCGTGAACGCCTTTGTTCGATCGGTTCGCGACCCTCACGCCGCGAACGACGACATGCAGATGATCCTCACCCATAGTGATGACTCCCTCAGCCTCCTCACGGCCAGTCAGGCCGCTGCGTTCGGCGACCCACGATTCGTCCTCCTCGGCACCACCGGCGGCGTCCGGATCAACGACTCGGATTCGCAGGAGTCCGCCCTCAAGGCAGGCGCCCTACCTTCGGATCCCTTCTGGGGGGTCGAGCCCGCAGGGGTCACCGCGCAGTTGCGCATCGGCGAGACGAGCGGGGAGCTAGTCGATTCCGAGATCGAGTTGGCCGCCGGGAGATGGAACACCTACTACCCGGCAGTTCTCGCTTCCATCGTGACCGGTTCACCCGCCCCGGTTTCATGTTCGGATGTCGTCGAGGACCTACGGGTGCTGGACGCCGCGAGGCGGTCGGCAGACACCGGCGAAACCGTTCGACTCAGCCCTCCGGCTGCCCACGGGTGACCCGCCACTCATTCACCAGCTCAAGGGGCTGACCGGGCGCCACTAGGGTCACCGGCGCTACGAGTCCGTCATTGATCCCATTCGGCGGCCCGCTCTGCGGCTCGATGCAGATGAAGTCAGGCAACTCGTCGAACACGACGAACCACGGATGCGAGCTCGACAGGTCGATCCTCAACTGGCCCGGCCACTCGATACAGGCGGCCCTTGCTTCCACGAGGAAGGCGTCATCGAAGGCGCGGCGCGACAGGTCGATCGGGGTCATCGCCCCCGACAGCCGGAAGGCCTCCATGCGCTCGGCGAGCAGTGGATCGGGCAGGCTCCATTGCGCCCCGGTGCCATCGCCCAGTCGACGCTTGAACCACGGGTGCCAGCCCAGGACTGCCGGGAACGCCTCGCCCGCTGTTTCGAGCTTGAGCACCGTTGTGACGGCATCCGCTCGCAACCGCCAAGTGCTCGTGAGACGGCCAGTCCACGGCCAGTCCGGCCCGAGATCGGCAACGGTGATCGCCTCCGCGCCCTCGTCGGTCGCTGTGCTGCTCACCAGTTGCGCGGGTGCGTCCAGCACCGTGCCGTGCAGTGCCCATTCACCATGGCTCGGCGGCAACGGGTAGGCATTGCCACCACGTCGCAGGACGTTGTCGCGGACACGGCCCGCCCAGGGGGCCATCGGGTACATGCCATATTCAACGGGCTGGCTCGACCTCGCACCGAGGACCTCGCAGCCATCGATCAGCCAAGAGATTGCCCTACCGCCGGCGGCTAGGTCCAGGCTCAAGGACATGCCCGGCGCAGTGAGTTCGACGAGGTCAGGCACCGTCCTCCTTCGTCAGTGAGTGACGAGAGTGATGGACCTCGACAGCGCACCTAGGGGGTCAGGCAGGAGAGAGGCGAACACCCCCTCGGCGGCACCGATGAGAGTGGAGTCGTGTCCGAGCCCCGGTGCGACCACCGTCACCTGCTCCCGCGAGGGCCGGATCGAGTTCCCGACCCTGTCGAAGAGCACGCCGCTCACCTGAGGGAGGAGGTCGGCGAGGTGCCCGCCGAGGACGATCACCTCGGGGTTGAAGATGTTCACGAGGTTGCCGATTCCGGTGCCGAGCCAGTCGCCTGCATCGGCGAGGGATTGCTTCGCCTGCGTATCACCGAGTTCCGCGGCTCTCACCACATCGATGACGTCAGCCGACTCCGGGGCAAGTCCGGCACCGCGCACGATGGCATCGTGGCCGATCATGGTCTCCCAGCAGCCCCGCGAACCGCATCGGCACACCTCGCCGAGCGGGTTCATGACCATGTGGCCGACCTCGCCGCCATAGCCGCCGGCGCTCGACATGAGCCGGCCGTCCAGAACGATTCCGCCGCCGACCCCGACTTCACCGGACAGGTAGATGACGTTTCGCGACCCTGCCGCGGCGCCGCGCACATGTTCCGCAACCGCACCAAGGTCGGCATCGTTGCCGATCACGGTCGCCGGTGCATCGCCGAACTCCGATCTCAGCGCCGCAGTGACGAGCGCCCCCAGCGGCACATCGACCCATCCGAGGTTCGGTGCGAGGCGAACAAGACCGTCGCTCAGGTCAACGATGCCGGGTACGCCGACGCCGGTGCCGATCCACCGCGCGCCCTCCGGCACAGAGGCGGCGAGCGCATGGGCCATGGAGACCATCTGCTTCACCCCGGCCGATGGCTTGAAACCCGTACGCCGGTGCACCTGCTCCTCGCGCGCGAGGACGCGTCCACCGAATCCGACGACTGCGCCTACGACCCGCTCGACGCGAACATCGAACGCGATCGCCACGGCCGACTCGGCCACCGGCGCCACCACGAGTGATGGACGGCCAACGCTGCCGGTTGCCCCGGCCTGCTCGACGACGAGCCCTGCATCGGCGAGTTCAGCGACGAGCACGCCGACCGTGCTCCTGTTGAGCCCGGTGAAGGCAACAAGGTCGGAGCGGCTCGCCGGGCCGCCGACATGCAACCGGCGCAGGATCCGCGCGAGGTTGTTGCGGCGGACCTCGTCCTGCGTTGCCGCTGAGAGGGCCACCATCTGGATGTCGCTACCTGCCTGATGCCGACGAGCGTCGGCGCGACAGCGCATCGACGCTCGCGGCAACGAGCAAGACCCCACCGGTCACGACGTACTGAATTCCCGACTGGGAGGTGATGAGAGGCAGACCGTTGGCGATGACCGCGACCACGAGGCCACCGACGATCGCATCAACGACCCGCCCGCGTCCTCCGAACAACGAGGTGCCGCCGATAACCGCAGCGCCGACCGCGAACAGCAGGGTCTGCGCCCCGCCTGTTGTCGGGGACACAGAGTTGTCGCGCGAGGCAAGGAGGACGCCCGCGACCGCAGCGAGGGTCGAGCAGATCATGAAGCAGGTGATCTTGATGCTCGAGACCTTGATGCCTGCGCGTCGCGCAGCCTCGGTGTTGCCACCGACGGCGTAGACGTGGCGCCCGAACGAGGTCCGGCTCAGCAGGAAGGTGAGCCCGACGAGGAGTAGGAGCACGACGAGCACCGCCCACGGGACCCCCTGCAGGATCGGGATGCACCCGACCGGCTCATTCGGCGGGCCCATGATGACGCAGGACTGCTTGCCGGCGCGGACGATCTGCCGCTCGCCGTTGAGGAGGTACACCCCGACGCCGAGCAGGATCGCCAGTGACACCACCTTGGCCGCCCAGACCGACGCTGACGACCCCGATAGCCCTGCTGCCTTGCGCGCACGGATCGCGCGGAAGGTCACGAATGCATACCCGAGGATGACGAGGAGCCACAGCAGCCATCCAGTCCAGACAGGCATGTTGCGGTTCATGATGGCGAGGAGGAAGTCGTTCTGGATGCCGATCGTGCCGCCCTCGCCGATGATGAGGAGCATGACGCCCTGCAGTCCCAGGAAGGCTGCCAGCGTCACCACGAACGAAGGGATACCAAGACGCGCCACGAGTAGGCCGATGATGAGACCGATCACGAGACCCGTGAGCAGGCAGGCGATGAGCGCCAACGGCCAGGGCAGCCCGTATTTGGTCAGGCCAACGGCCAGAACTGCGGCCGCAGTGCCTGCAGCGAAACCTGCCGACAGGTCGATCTCGCCGAGAAGCAGGACGAACACCAGACCCATCGCGAGCACGATCACCGCGGTGCCCTGGTTGATCAGGTTCGCGAAGTTCAGCGCCGTGAAGAACGTGCCGCCCTGCAGAATGCTGAACAGAGCAATGAGGACGATGAGGCCGGCAACCGCCGGAAGCGAACCCACTTCACCGCCCTTGACCCGGATGAAGTAGTCGCGAAGGGCCTTGCCGAGACCTCCGGTATCGCCCGCCTCGGGGATATCGACATCGGTGACCTGGGTCGCGCTCATGCGACGGCTCCGTTCGCGAGGATTTCGGGTTGCAGGCCGATGTCTCCACTGCGACCGGAGGTGATGAGCTCGACGACCTGCCCGTGCGTCACGTCCTTCGTGTGCACCTGCGCAGCCATCATGCCGAGATACAGGCAGGCGATGTTGTCCGCGACTTCGAAGACGTCGTTCATATTGTGAGAGATGAGGATGACCGCGAGGCCATTATCTGCAAGGCGGCGGACGAGCTTGAGAACCTGCTCAGTCTGCGCTACACCGAGGGCCGCCGTGGGCTCGTCGAGGATGACGAGTTTTGAGTTCCACAGGACGGCACGGGCGATCGCCACGGTCTGCCGCTGGCCTCCTGAGAGGCTCGACACCTGCTGGCGCACCGACTTCAGGGTGCGGACGGACAACCCCGCGAGGGTCTCCTTCGCACGACGCTCCATGGTGATCTCGTCGAGGATGACGCCCTGCTTCTCCTCGCGTCCAAGGAACATGTTGTGAACGACATCGAGGTTGTCGCAGAGCGCGAGGTCTTGGTACACGACCTCGATGCCAAGGGCGTTGGCCTGTCGCGGCGCATGAACGTTAGCCGGGGAGCCTTCGAAGAGGTATTCACCCGAGTCGAATGAGTGGATCCCCGCGACCCCCTTGATCAGGGTGCTCTTGCCCGCTCCGTTGTCCCCCACGAGGGCTGACACCTGACCTGGATAGGCGTTGAAGTCGACGCCGCGAAGGACGTGTACGGCACCGAAGCTCTTGTTCACGCCTCGGAGTTCGAGGATGGGCGCGGGGTTCGTCATGGGGTCACTTTCTCGCAAGTACGGGTGCTTTCGTGTGGAAATGCACCAAGTGCGTCACTTAAGGGTGACGGTGGGGACGGGCGAAATGCGCCCGTCCCCACCGTCGAGCGAACTACTTGACGCCGTACTTCTCGCAGGCGGCCTTGAGCTCATCGGTGGTGCAGAGCTTGTCGGCCGTGGTGAAGCCGTCAGCGACGACATCCTTCACGGTCTCTGCCGTGATGCCGACCGGGACGAGGAGGACACTAGCGACATCCATGCCGGTCTCGCTGTCGGCGGTCACGCCGGTTGCGAGCGCATCTGCGCTGGCCTGGTCGCCGTTGCTCAGCGCGATTGCGAGAGCGGCGGCAGCCTCAGCCTCAGCCTTGATGGCCTTGTAGACGGTCATGCACTGGGTGCCGAGGAGCACGCGCTGCAGGCCCTCATCGGTCGCATCCTGACCGGTGACCGGGATCTTGCCGGCCTGGCCGTTGCGATCGAGGACGGCGATTGCCGCGCCACCGAGACCATCATTCGCCGAGGCAACGCCGACGAAG
>WLOY01000096.1 GCA_009699015.1 Actinomycetota bacterium
CATGTCATGCCGGACTCCAGGCTCTTCCTCGCCGGCGACGTCCGGGCGAACGAGAACCCTGATCTGGCCTCCCTTCAGACCGTCTTCATGCGCGAGCACAACAGCGTCGCAACGCGAATCCAGACGACGAATCCGACCTGGACAGACGAGGAGGTCTACCAGGCCGCACGCCAGTACGTGATCGCGGAGGTCCAGGCAATCACCTACAACGAGTTCCTGCCCTCACTGCTCGGCAGGTCCGCCGTCGGCGGCTATTCAGGTTACGACTCGCGAGTGGATCCATCCATGGCCAATGAGTTCGCTGCCGCAGCATTCCGTTACGGTCACAGCCTTCTCGACGGTGAGCTCCCACGGCTCAACAATGACGGCACCCCGACATCCGCCGGACCCATCACCTTGCAGTCGGCATTCTTCAATACGGGCGTCTTCAATCCCTCACTGCCGAACCACGAAGGCGATATCGACCCGTTCCTCAAGGCAGCAGCCACGGGCACGGCCCAGGAGGTCGACCTCCTCGTCGTCGACGACGTCCGCAACTTCCTCTTCGGTCCTCCCGGAGCGGGCGGCCTCGATCTTGCATCACTCAATATCCAGCGGGGACGCGATCACGGGCTTGCCGACTACAACACCGTCCGCGAGGCCTATGGCCTAGCGCGGGTGCGGACGTTCGACCAGATCCCTTCGGACCCGGCAGTGCAGGCCAAACTGCGGACCCTCTACGGAACGGTCGACAACATCGACCTGTGGGTGGGCGGCCTCGCCGAGACCCACGCTCCAGGGGCAAGCGTCGGTCCGCTGTTCCAGCGGATCATCGCCGATCAGTTCACCCGGCTGCGCGCCGGCGATCGCCATTGGTACGAGAGCATCTTCAAGGGAGACGACCTCAACCGGCTGCGCTCGACGCACCTGTCCGATGTCATTGCACGGAACACCTCGCTCACCACCTTGCAGCGCAACGTGTTCTTCTCTACGGGAGGCAGCGGGTCATAGTCGAAAAGACGCTCGGATCGGCCCTTGAACGAAAGCGTTCAAGGGCCGATCCGGTTCCTCCGCCATATTCGCCGGGGCTTTGGAGTGCAACAATCTCCCCTGCCAGCGAACTCGAGCCCGATCACTCCACGTCCTGAAGGATTCCGTCATGTTCCGCACCGTCAAGGCCAGACTCCTGCTCCTGAGCATTGGCTTCGCCGCGAGCGCATTTGCCGCCGCCGTCATGAGCCTCGCCTACAGCTACCTCACATTCCAGATCTCCGGAAAGGCGAGCATCGCGGTGATTGCGAGCGCATTCCTGGTGCTGCCACTTGCGATCCTCGTGAAGGCCTCAGGGGCTGTCCTGCAGCATCGATCCCCAACGCTGGTCCTCGTCACAACGAATATCGTCACGATCGCCTCCTACCTAGCGGGGACGATCGCCATCATGGCCGGGTACATCTCGGTGCCGTTCCTGCTCCTCATGGCCCTCATCGCTGGCGTGGGTCAGGCGTTCATCTACCCCGCCTGGATGGTGCTCATCGCCCAGACGGCTCCGCGCGATCGCATCGAGGAGGTCAATGCGGGCCTCAGCGCTTGGTGGGCAATCGGCGCGGTCGCCGGGGTCCTCGCGGGCGGACTCATTCAGGGCCAGCTCGGCCCAGCCTGGCTGTTCATCGCCTCGTCCATCGCGATGATCCCGATGGTGCTGGCCGTGGTGGTCGTGCATCCGGCACCGTCCGGCGAAGCCGAAGCGCCCCCGGACGAGCCCGAAAGGGCCGCGGCGCCGACGCTGAGGCAAACTCTTCGCTACGTTCGACGGACACCTGTCCTTTGGACAGGCCTCATCCTTCTCGTCGTCAATGAGCTCGTCGGCTACTCGCTCCTCAGCATCATGCCGGCCCTGGCCAACGAGGTCGATCCGACTCCGGAGACATACGCACTGCTCATGGCAGCGTTCTACCTCGGCCTGTTCTTCGTCGACATCTGGATGCACCGGGTCCACCGCCACCGCTCATTGCGATCGCTCATCGTCATCGCGCTCGTGGCGCTCTGCACGCTGCTCGTGCTGTCGCCGCTCTTGGGGCAGGTGCCGGATGGCCTGTTCAAGCTCATCATGTTCATGATCATCCTGTCCCCGATCGGGCTCATGATCGTCGTCATCGAGACGTTCTACGAATCAGCCCAGCAGGTCGGTGGGCCCGATGACGGCCACGTGCCCTACGTGCTCGCCTTCTTCAGCGCAGTCGGGGCGGTCATTGGTACGGCAGGGGGATTCGCGCTTGCAGCCGTTATCGACCTAGGAAGCGTGTTCCTCGCACTCCTCATCGCCGGCCTCGTGTGGGGAGCTTCCATTCTTTACGTGAGCCGGGCGAGGCACCTTGACCACGTGGACTCGATCGCCAACGACTGAGCCACTCAGCTCGCATGATCAGCCAGCTCGCACGATCTGCGAGCTCACACCATCGCCCAGTTCACACGATGGGCGCGCGAAGCCGCTCCGGGAGCAGCTCGGTGATCGTCGCCCGCACGAGCGCCTCCGATGCCACGAAGTTCTGAGCGTTGATCGCGTACTTCAGCAGGACGTAGACCCCGACGACATGTCCGCCGAGGTGGACCTCCTGCGCATCGGCACCGGTGTTCAGCGTTCCGGGAGCATGGCTCTTGGCGGACTTGTGCGACGAGAAGCCTCCGTACGTGCGGGGCACGACCGAGACGACCTCCCAGCCCTGCAGCCCGTGGCGGTTGATCTCGTCGAGGAGGCTCGTCAGTCCGCCTGCGGAGCCGAGCACGTTCATCCTCGCATCGACCGGGAGGTGCTTTTCCGCATGGACGTATGTCGTGGTCCCGTTCTCGACGAGCAGCCGAAGGCGGGCGAACTCCTCCGCCTCGTACCTGGCGATATCGGCCTCGCGCTCGAGGGTGAGCCGGGCGATCCGCTCGGCTCGCAGCCTCGCCTCCTCGGCCTGCCGCTCGCGCTCCTCCTGCTCGGCAAGACGCTGCAGTTCCCGCCTCTCGGCCTTCTTCGCCTTGTTGAACACTGCATCTCCCTCATCGGCACGACCTGCGGGCTAGCCCGTCTCCACCATTGCGAACGGTGACGTAGGCAACGCCTGCCGAGCGTAACGAATGACCGGCACCTCGCGCGGAAGTTGCCGGTGCCCGGATCAGCGAGTCAGGCGACCCGGCCCGGATTCGCCACCGCGTAGGCCACCGCGTCGAGGACCTCAGGGTCCCAGGTGAGGCCGCGTTCCATCGGCAGGTCCAGCAGGTGGGTGAAGAAGATGCTGTGGACGTCGGGAAAGGTGCGGGTCGCACGGCTCGGGAGAACCGTCGACGAGACATTCGCGGCCAGCGCACTGCCGATCGCGACGAGCCCGTCATTCGGCCAGACATCAGGCGCACCGGGCTGCGAGAAGTGGTCGCCGCCGAGGAGCACGACCGGGATGCCCTCGAGTGCGGTGCCCTGCCGCTCATTCCAGCCATCGGTCCCGCCGAGGTAGCGGTCGGTGACCTCCTGCCCTGCCCCTTGCGACGACTCGCTCACCAACTGCGCGAACTTCGTCATCGACGCCTCGCAGGTCGGATCCCCCTGGCAGTCAGCGATCGGCACGTCGCCTGCGGCGTAGTCGGCAGAGAAAGCACCCGTCCAGGGCGTGCCGATCGTGGTGAGCGAGCGGAAGGTCAGGGTTGCGCCCTGCTCCTTCGCGAGCCGGATTGCCGCGCGGGAGAAGAGCCCGCCCATCGAGTGGCCGACGACGTCGAGGGTCGTGACGCCGTAGGCCTCCTGAAGGTGCTGCCAGAACCGCAGCAGGCTGGCCCCCGCAGCGTCGATGTCGCCGACAGCGTTCACGGTCATCGAGGCGGGGAGCACGATCGGCGCCCCCGAGAAACCACCCCATCCGGTGTCCTCGACCACCTCGCCCTCACCGGCCGCGGCAGGCGACGTGAACACCTGATGGCCCGCGTTGAGCAGGGACTCGCGAAGCGCGGTGTCGGTGTTGCCAGCTGCCAGGCCCGAGCCGCAGCCTTCCGTGGGAGTCGTGAAGGGGCTGACCGCGGCACCTCCCGAGACGATGACCACTGCATGACTCTCCGACATTTCGACCTCCATTAGGTGCGTTCGTTCATTGTCGCCGACATCGCGAGCGGCCCCACTGCCGTCGAGGGCCGTTTGGCCCACGCTAACAGGCACTTCGGCCCTCACCTAGGGTCGAAGGATCCCATACCTTGGGGGGTATGAGGAATCTGCTGATCCTAGGCGGCGGTACGGCGGGAACCATGGCTGCCAACAAGCTGCGCAAGTCACTGCGCCCGCAGGATTGGGCCATCACCGTCGTCGACGCCGATGACGCCCACCACTACCAGCCCGGATTCATCTTCATGCCCTTCGGAACCTACCGGCCGGAGCAGGTCACCAAGTCCAGGCGTGCCCATCTGAACAAGGCCATCCCGCTCATCTACGGGTCGATTGACCGGGTGCTCCCCGACGAGCGGCGCGTGCTCCTCGAGGACGGCCTCGAGCTCGGCTACGACATGCTCATCATCGCCACCGGGGTGACCCCGAGGCCGGATCAGACACCGGGCATGCTCGAAGGCGAATGGCACGAGAGCATCCACGAGTTCTACACCTACGAGGGCTCGATGGCGCTCGCCGAGAAGCTTCGGACCTGGGACGGAGGCAGGCTCGTCATCAACATCGTCGAGATGCCGATCAAGTGTCCCGTCGCACCACTGGAGTTCACCTTCCTCGCCGACGCCTTCTTCCAAGACAAGGGCATGCGCGACAGGGTGCAGATGACCTACGTCACCCCCCTGCCCGGCGTATTCACCAAGCCGCGTGCCGCCGCCGCATTCGGATCAACCCTCGACGATAAGGGCATCGCCGTCGAATCAGACTTCATGATCGAGCGCGTCGACCCCGAAGCCAAGACCCTCGTCTCGTACGACGAACGCGAGATCCCCTTCGACCTCCTCGTCACCATCCCGCTCAACATGGGCGCCGACTACGTCGCGCGGTCACGCCTGGGCAATGAGCTGAACCTCGTTCCCGTCGACAACTTCACCCTGCTCTCCAAGGACTACGACACGATCTTCGCCCTCGGCGACGCAAATGACATTCCGGCGTCAAAAGCCGGCTCGGTCGCGCACTTCGAGGTTGACGTGTTCATCGACAACTTCCTCGAGCACGTGGCCGGCCAGCCGATGAGCCACCGCTTCGACGGCCACGCCAACTGCTTCATCGAGACCGGCCACAAGAAGGCGATGCTCATCGACTTCAACTACGAGGTTGAGCCCCTGCCCGGCCGGTACCCCTACCGCATCGGTCCCCTGAGCCTGCTCAAGGAGACCCGGGTGAACCACCTCGGCAAGTTGGCGTTCCGCTGGACCTACTGGAACGTCCTCATGCCGGGGCACTCAATGCCCGTCCCCGTCCACATGTCCATGTCCGGAAAAGCCAAGGAGTGACATCACATGCCCACGACGACCATAAGCGGCCGCGAGATCACCGTCGATGACGAAGGCTTCATGACCGACTACTCCCAATGGGATGAAGGCCTCGGCGCATCGCTCGCGACCGCGATTGACATCGAGATGACCGATGAGCACTGGAAGGTCATCAGGTTCCTTCGCGAGGACTACCTCACCCAGGGCGAGACCCCGACGATCCGGCGGATCACCAACACCGGTGGCTTCGACACCAAGCGAATGTTCACGCTCTTCCCGAAGAAGCCGGCAAAGAAGATGGCCTACATCGCCGGCCTTCCCAAGCCGCACGGCTGCGTCTAGATCCGACAACCAACAGGAGAGCGTCACCAACCACCAGGAGAGCGTCACCATGACCATGCTCAGCGAGGCAATCGTCCCTTCCTTCGACAGCCATGAGGAGACCGGCCGCAAGCTCGCCATCATCTGCTCGAAGGGCAATCTCGACATGGCCTACCCCGGCCTCATCCTCGGCAATGCCGCGCTCGGCGAGGGCGTCGAGGTGCATATGTTCTTCACATTCTGGGGATTCGAGATGATCACGAAGGGCCGGATGGAACACCTGAAGTTCAGCCCGGTCGGGAACCCCGCCACCCACATGCCCCAGGCGCTCATGCCGATGCCCGGCATGACCGCGATGGCGACCAAGATGATGAAGAAGTCCATCGCTGACCTCGACGTGCCTGAGGTGCCGGAGTTCCTCGACCTCATCACCGCCTCCGGGGGGCACCTGTGGGCATGTCAGATGAGTGCCGACATGAATCATGTGACGATGGCCGACCTCTACGACGGCGTCGAGGGCATCATCAATGCCGGAGCGTTCATCGAGAAGACCGAGGGCGCCCAGATCATCTTCATCTAGTAACGGCCATCGCGGCACGCATGTCGCGGCACGCATCTCGCGGCACGCATGTCGCGGCGCTTCGTCAGGTCGCGCGGGGACCGTTGCGCTCACTAGCCTGCGCCTGGGCCACGTTTCGCTCATGCAGCTCCCGCATCTCCGGGTCCGCCAGACGCGGGTCCCTCGACCAGTGGCCGTCGTGGGCTCGAAGCTCCCCATCACCTGGTCGGCCGAGGATCCCGTCGAGGTAGATGCGGTCGGCTGTCACGCGCGACATCGGGTCGTCCGTTGGCGTGCCATGGCCCGGGACGAGGATTCCGCAGCTGCGGACGACGTCGGCCAGCCGGTCGAAACCGGTGAGGTACGGGTGCAGATCCGGATCATCCTCGTCCGGGTACGGGATCTCGACGTCGCTGAGCATGTCGCCGCAGATGACGACCCGCGCATCAGGGATCTCCAGCGCGAGGTGACCGCGGGCGTGCGCGTCATGCTCATGCAGGACGATCTCCCGGCCCGCCCACGGCAAGCGGTAGCCGGCCGGCAGCCGGGTCGCAGGCGGGTACGGATTGCCCGGCACATCGCGCGATGCACGCGGTGCACCTGGCGCGGCATCGACCCGGCCCACGAGCTCGAGGAGCTCATCGGGCAGGTCGCCGATGAGCGGCCGCAGGAGCCGCTCGCGATCCGCCTGCCACGAGTCGACCGTCCACGGGGTGGCCCACCTCGGCACTGCCGGCAGCGATGGATGCCACATCACGTGGTCGTAGTGAAGGTGGGTCGCAATCCCGGCAACGCAGGTGGCGCCGACCGCTCTCAGGAGATCGGTGACGTCGGCAAGCTCGTCAGGATCCCATGACGGATCGATGACGATGGCCTCGCCTCCTGCCACCACCACGGTCGTGTTCGTGGCATACCTTCGGGAGGTCATGACGAGCACTCCCTCGGCGACCTCGACGGCAGCGCGCGCCATCAGTCGCTGTCGACAGGTCGCGTGGTCGCCGCTGCAGGGATCGCGCAGGCCACCTCGCCTCGGAGCCTGATCCGAAGGGCGACCGCCATGAGCCCGATCGAGATCACGGCGATGATCGGCTGGACGGGCGCGAACCAGGTAACTGCGCCAGAGGCGCCGAGTGCGAGCAGCACGAGCTTGTTGCAGACGGGGCAGCCGACGGCGAAGAAGGCCGCGAGGGTTCCGGCCATGCCGAGCTTGGACGCCCGGTCGAGTTCAACCTCGGATGACTCCGATTCAGTGCTCCGCTGGCCAGCGCTTGCGCCGCCGGGTTTCGCCTGGCGCGCATACGTCGCGATGAGGAGTCCGCCGAGTATGCCCGAGATGACGACGATGGGGTACGACCACCAGCTCACGCCAATGGCCCTGCCGAACACCGGATTGGGGATGACCGCTGTGGGGATGGCGATCAGCACCGCGGTGAGAACCGCTGCGACGAGGGCGACGGCCCAGCGCCGGTGCGACCAGCCGGTTATCGCCTCCCACTCGCGTCGCATACTGACAAACGATACCCCCTTGGGTATCCAAGGGCACCGCGCCGGCGATTTCCGCCCCGCCGACCGCCCGTCCGCGCGTCGGTGGCGGCACGAACGCCACCGACTAGATTGAGCCGGGGCCCGACGACGAGAGGACCGGGGTGGACGGTCACGTGAGCGACGTCAGCGCCGTCAGCGCCGTCCTGCGCGACACCTTCGGCTTCAGCGAGTTCCGCGGCCAGCAGCAGGCGATCATCGAGCGCACCGTCGCCGGCCTCGACAGCGTCGTGCTCATGCCGACCGGTGGCGGCAAGTCGCTGTGCTACCAGATCCCATCGATCGCCATGCGGGGCGTCGGCGTCGTGGTATCCCCGCTCATCGCGCTCATGCAGGACCAGGTCGACGCCCTGCGGCTCCTCGGCGTCAGCGCCGCCTTCTGGAACTCGAGCCTGTCGGCTGCGGAGGCGTCCGACGTCCGAAGGGACCTCCTGCGCGGGGACCTCGACCTGCTCTATGTCGCCCCCGAGCGCCTCATGCTCCCCGACTTCCTCGACACCCTCGAGCAGGTCGCCGCCGGCCCCGGGCTCGCGCTGTTCGCGATCGACGAGGCCCACTGCGTCTCGCAGTGGGGCCACGACTTCAGGCCCGAGTACCTGCGCCTCTCCGAGCTACGGGGCCGGTTCGCGCACACCCCCCGCATCGCGCTCACCGCGACCGCCGATGCCGTCACCCGGCGCGAGATCCACGACCGGCTCGGCCTCGAGAGCGCCGAGGAGTTCGTCTCGAGCTTCGACCGTCCCAATATCCGCTACACGGTCGAGATCAAGGACGACCCGAAGGGTCAGCTTCTCGCATTCCTTCGCGAGGGTGGTGGGAGTAAAGGCGAGGGTCGTGACGGCGAGGCCGGCATCGTCTACTGCCTCTCGCGGAAGAAGACCGAGCAGACCGCCGAGTGGCTGCGGGCCGCCGGCTTCGACGCCGAGGTTTACCACGCCGGGCTCGACCAGGAGACGCGGCGGCGGGTCCAGCAGCGGTTCAGGCGCGACGACGGCGTGATCGTCGTCGCGACCATCGCCTTCGGCATGGGGATCGACAAGCCCGACGTCAGGTTCGTCGCGCACCTCGACCTGCCCAAGAGCCTCGAGGCCTACTACCAGGAGACCGGGCGTGCCGGGCGCGACGGAGAGCCCGCCGAGGCGTGGATGGCGTACGGCCTCGCCGACGTCGTGCAGCAGGGGTCGTTCATCGCCGGGTCCGATGGCTCCGCGGAGCACAAGCGGGTCGATCAGATCAAGCTCGACGCCATCCTCGGGTACGCCGAGGCCTCCGAATGCCGCCGCCGGGTGCTCCTGAACTACTTCGGCGAGCAGTCAGGGGCCTGCGGCAACTGCGACACCTGCCTGACCCCGCCCGAGCTCTGGGATGCCACTGTCGCGAGCCAAAAGGCGCTCTCGGCAGTCGTCCGAACCGGCCAGCGGTTCGGCGCGGGCCACATCATCGGGGTGCTGCGCGGCGAGCGAACCCCACGGATGGAAAGCCTCGGCCACGACCAGCTGCCGACCTTCGGCGTCGGCGCCGACCTCAGCGCCGATGAGTGGCGCGGTGTCATCCGACAGCTCGTCGCCCGCGGCGTCCTGCACCCCGACCCGAGCGCCATGGGCGCCCTTCAGCTCACCGAAGCGGCGACCCCAATCCTCAAGGGGACGACCACCGTCGAATTGCGCCGGGCCTCAGCCAGGGCACCGGCCGGGCGGCAGAGGCGCGCAGCGGGATCGGCGGGCCCGGCTGCGGACGTCTCGAGCGCCGACCAAGCGCTCTTCGAAGCACTGCGCGCGGTCCGCAAGGAGCTCGCGGCAGCCGACGGCGTGCCAGCGTTCGTCGTGCTGGCCGACAAGGCCCTGCGCGAGATTGCGGCGACAAGGCCGCGCGACCTCGAGCAACTGCTCGAGGTCAACGGGATCGGCCCGGTGAAGGCGGAGCGGTACGGCAGCCAGTTCCTCGCTGCCGTAGCTCAGGAGTAGCAGGCTCTTCGCAGTTGAGCGGAGTTCGTCAGTCGAGTTGGGCCAGGATCCGATCGCAGTGCGGCGTGAGGTTCTTCGATGCCCGCTCAAGTACCGCTTCTGCACCAGGGACGGCGATCATGGAGTTGACGGCCGAGTCGAACGCCTTCGGAAAGCCGCGAGCAAGCTGACTGACTCGGGCGGTCAGCGGGTCAACCGGTATGCCGAGTGTTGTCGCGGCCCGTTCCCACTGCCGCTGACGGATGCGGGCCACCGACCGCTCACCGCCAACCGAGACCGCAACCGAGCGGTCTACGTCCCTGCTGTCGTACACGAGTCCTGTCGCGAGGTCGTACAACGGGGCAACCCACGTGGCACCGGCCGACCGCAGGATCGAGATGTTCTTCGAATGCCCGTCAGGCGCCCCCGCAACCACGTTGATGATGAGGAAGTCAGCGAGCGCAAGGATGTCGGACTCCTGCCGGGTGGATTCCTGACGGATCACGCGGACCATGTCACCGAGGGTCGGCCCGCCACGCTGCTCGAATTTCGCAGCCGGCAGCCGGCCAAGGGCCTGACAGAAGTCCTCCTGGTGCAGTCTTCCGATCCCGCCTCCATCCATGGCGAATCGATCGAACCGGTCAACGACGATCGCCCACTCGTCCTCGAATCTGACGAACGTCGACTCCGCAACCTCGAGCCCCAGTGCGGAAGCTGCCGACATCGTGACGTGCTCGACGAGCGCTTGGTTCTGAAGATGCCTGATGCCCGGCTTGATGATGTGGGTTGTCGCGGCGGCACCGTGTGCTTCATGCCACCTGCCGTCGATCCGCGCGAGCGCGAACTTCTCCTGCTGTCCGCCGAGTGACCAGTGTTCCTCCGGCATGGTCCAGGACGCAGGGTCCTGTCGCAAGTCGCGCAGCCGCCTGGCGAGGTCCGTCTCGCTCACCTCGACATGATCCCCTTGCCGGCTCACCATGCGATCGATGTCGCCGGGCAGGCAGAACTGCACGGCACCCGTGCAATCCCAGCCCATGCTGGCGAGCATGCCGAAGGGATCATCAGCGCTGGTTCCGGTTCGGATGGCCCAGCGCTCCCTCGTTGCCTCACTCTCCGGGAGGAGTCCTTGCAGATACGGGGCCACTCGCCTCGACGGACTCGTCATGGTCGTCAATGGCAGTCGCGCGGATAGGGCTACCGTTCCATTGCGTGCATAATCGGCGTCGTAGTTGAACGTGGGTTGGGCTGTTCCGTCCTCGCGTTCCAGCCAGCCAATCGGGGTACCGGCCAGGAGCACTCGCAGCCTCTCCCCCTTCACCCTCCACCCGGTGACCGGGCCACCTGCGCGGCCTCCTGCCAGGCCTGTTGCCGGCGATCAGCGGCCGCCGAACGGGACTTCGCGACGGCAGCCTCTGCTGCGATGAGGTTCGGCAGGTGCCCTGCCTCCGGCGCATCGCTGACATCTCCCGAGTCGCTCGCCCGTGCGAGGAGTCGCAGGTCGAGGGCGGTGAATAGGCGCAGGATCGACTCAAGTTCTGCGCGACGGTGCCCGGACTCCAGCCTCGCGATCCAAGCACGGGAGACGCCAGCACGTTGGGCCGTCTCGACCTGGGTCCAGCCACGCTCGTTTCGGGCTGTGCGCGCGAGGGCGCCCAGTTTGGTCCAGTCCGAGAGGACCGTGTCTGCCATTGGATTGCCTTCCGTTCACGAACGACGACAACGTCCGTGCCCGCGTCCGCGGGACTCCCGCCTGATCTTTGAGTATCGTCGGAGGCCGATGAGAGGACGTGGCATGAACCGCGAGCAGTTCGAGAAGATGAAGTCCGTTAAGGGGTTCATCGCGGCCCTTGACCAGAGCGGCGGCAGCACCCCGAAGGCCCTGCGCCTCTACGGCATCGGCGAGGGCTCCTACTCCGGCGACGAGCAGATGTTCGACCTCGTTCACCAGATGCGCAGCCGCATCGTCACGAGCCCGGTGTTCAACGGCGACCGAATCCTCGGCGCGATCCTGTTCGAGATGACGATGGATCGCGACATCGAGGGCCTCGGGGCCGCCGCGTACCTATGGGATGTCAAGAAGGTCGTCCCGTTCCTCAAGGTCGACAAGGGCCTCGCCGACGAGGCTGACGGCGCGCAGGTGATGAAGCCGATGCCGAACCTCGACGCGCTCCTCGCGCGGGCGAAGGACAAGGGCGTCTTCGGGACGAAGATGCGCTCGGTCATCAAGCTCGCCAACAAGGCTGGGGTCGATGCCGTCGTCGACCAGCAGTTCGAGATCGGACGCCAGATCCTCGGCGCCGGCCTCATCCCGATCATTGAGCCTGAGGTCGACATCCACAGTCCAGAGAAGGCCGCCGCCGAGGACCTCCTCAAGCAGGCGCTCCTCGACCAGCTCGCGAGTCTCACCGATGACCAGGTCATCATGCTCAAGCTGACGCTCCCGACCACTGACAACCTCTACGCCGAGCTCGTCTCGCACCCGCGCATCCTGCGGGTTGTCGCGCTCTCCGGCGGCTACTCGCGCGATGAGGCCAACGCACTGCTCGCCCGCAATCACGGGGTCGTCGCGAGCTTCTCCCGCGGTCTCACCGAGGGCCTCACCGCGCAGCAGAGCGATGCCGAGTTCAATGCGGCCCTTGACGCCTCGATCGAGAGCATCTACCAGGCCTCGCTCACGTAGACACGGGCATTCCCTGGCCCTAGGCGCAGGCAGCGCCCCTGGAGCGAGTCCTCCAGCCTCAATGGGAAGGCGAGGTGCTACGGCCCGAGCAGACCCAGGGGGACGACCGCGATGCCGTCAGGGCGAAGGTAGGCCTGTTCCCCGGTGGTGATGATCACCTGGTCGTGGACGTCGCCGCGGCGTAGGCGCGCAGCCACGACGCGACGGTTGCCGGCCGTCAGACTCGCAGTCTGGCCTCTTCGAGATCGGAGTCGACGATCCGGCGGCCGTACTCCTTGCGAGATTCCGCACCGACCTAGCCGGGTTTATCTGCCCTGCACCGAACATGTGCGGTCGATGTCGCCCAGGTGGATTTCCGCGGTGGCTTTCCGTGATCGCCGGGCAAGGCGCCATCTCAGGGGTTGACGATAAGCCTGAATACACCGATGAGGTCGGAAATTATGTGAGTTGAAACGCGAAATGTCCCTGCAAATGCTGGAGAATAGGACTTATCTAAGGTTCCATTCCAGCAAAAGCGAAGGACATCCCGCAGGTGCAACTATCTCATACCCCGGCCGCG
>WLOY01000097.1 GCA_009699015.1 Actinomycetota bacterium
CCGAGGGCGATCGCGCCCATGATCAGGATCAGGGTCTGCTCATCGAGTTCCCAGACTGTCCAGAACAGGAATCCGACAGCGCCGAGGATGACCGTGGTGACCGCAAGGATGACGAGCGGCGGGCGGGGCCCGGTAGTGCTGGCGACGATGACGGACAGTCCGGCGTAGACGAGAGCCAGGGAGCCGCCGAGGATTCCGGAGATGACAGGCAGCGGGAGCTGCTCCTCGAGGGCTAGGCCCACCTCGGTCAGCGCGATAGCGGCGGAACCGAGTCCGAGCACGAGCATCGCGTGCCCGAGGAGGAATGTCTCAAGGTGCCCCGTGAAGGTGGGGAGCGGACGGATCGCGACGTATGTGAAGTACTGCCACCAGATGACGGTGAGGAGCAACAGCACGAGGAGCACGCCGAAGACCCGCGGGTTCGCCCCCTTGGTGAAGAGCACGGACATTTCAAGGAACGTCTCGCCGAGCATGATGAGGACCAGTCCGCCGAGTCGCTCGACGAGGTGATGCATGTCGATTGACCCTGCCGAGTAGAGGCGGGGAATGAAGCGGGCGAACATGGGCACGAAGCCGATGAGCGCGCCGATGATCAGGACTGCGGCGTTCAGCGAGTCGGGGAGGACGGAGGCTGACAGCAGGAATGCAGCGCCGAGGATGAAGGCCGCCGACTGGCGTCGATACGGGCGGTCGTCGTCCTTTGACGCGCGATGTGCTCCCGCCCACATCGCAGCGAGGATGAGCATCGCAACCCCGAGGGCGACGATCCCGACATCGCCATCGACTCGGCCGCTGCTCTCCGTGGATGCGACGGCATACACGAGCATGATCATCTGAGCGATGACGACCAGGCGACGCCAGGTGGTGTCGCCTGGCAGCCTGTTGAAGATGAGCGTGGTGCTCAGCCACATGGCGAAGACGACCAGAGCGATGGCCGAAAGCCAGAGGAACTCGGGCCAGCTCAGGTACTTCGCCAGCGACCCGTAGATGAGCAGCATCGAGGCTGCCACGATCAGGTCGTAGAACAGCTCGATCCACGTCACCCGTTTCGCGGGGATGAGCTTGGGCATCTGAGCTCCTCGTTCGTCCGGTGAATCGTGAGTGTGCCCTACTCCGATCCGCGGGTGCGAAACGCTCAGGTGAGTCTAGGGTTCAACGCATGGACAACCGAGCAGAAATCCTGGCGACCGGGTCGCGATGGGTGCGGTCGGCGCGCATCACCATCAACGCCCCGGCGGGGCAGATCTTCGACGTCGTTGCCGATCCAGCACAGCATCGACGCTTCGATGGCTCCGGCATGGTCGAAGGCGTCGTGAGTGGTCCTGCTCGGCTCGAGCTTGGATCCCGATTCGGGATGGGGATGCGCTACAAGCTGCCGTATCGGACGAGCAATGAGGTGGTCGAGTTCGAAGAGGGCCGCCGCATCGCCTGGTGCCACTTCAACCACCACCGCTGGCGTTATGAGCTCGAGCCGGTGGATGCCCAGACAACGGTGGTTACCGAGACATTCGACGGGTCGACGGCACGCTTCCCCCCGGCCCTGCTCCTCATCAATGCATACGAGGGCAATCAGGTCGCCGTTGCGAAGACCCTCGTGCGGCTCAAGTCGCTCATGGAGGACGGCGCGGCTGTCCGCTAGCGAGGTATCCGGTGAGCGCGCACCTCGAGGCGATTTGGAGCCTGTGCGCCATCGCGCTGCTTGACCCAAGGGTCCGGACGCCATCCGGTGACCGTGACACCCTGCGCGCTCTCGAGTCGCTTGAGCCGCTGGGCGCCGATCAGCAAGCCGACGCCCGACAGAAGGGCGGTTGCCGCAGCCATGAGAGCCGCGATCGCCGTGTCGCCGGTCATCTGCAAGCCCGCGATACCGCCGATGACCGCGAGAATGACGAGAAGAATGCCTACTGGAATCATGCCGCGCTCCATTGCGTGTTGCCTGCGGACGGCGAGCCTCTTCGCTTACGTCGTCAACGGTTCCGGGGAAGGACGCAGGTTCTTGCAGGAGCAGGGTATGGGCCAAAGGGGGCATTCTCAGGGATGACACGCGGTCATGCGGAGATGATGTTCGCTCGTTCGCTTGCCTACGGGCGATCGCTGTGCTCTTCACGTGCACCCAGCAGGGCGTCGAGGTTGTCGTTCCGGAACTTTCCGCCGGGATCCATCCGGTTCGCGAGCGCGGCAAAGTCGCCGAATCTCGGATACCGACGTGGGAGTGACTCGGGGCTGGCACTGTAGAGCTTGCCCCAGTGGGGGCGCCCGCCCGCTGCGCCGAGCAGTGCGTCGATCTCAGGGAGGAGTTCCAGAGCGTCGGGGACCTTCTTCCAGGTGAAGTGGATGCCGACGGTGTCACGGCCATGGGCGCCGCTGAGCCACAGGTTGTCAGCGCGCATCGTGCGGATCTCCGACACGTGCAGGTGCGGGTGGATCCGGGGGGCGAGTGACTCGAGTGCGCCGAGCAGCCGGACGGCTTCAGACCGTGGCACGAGGTACTCGGTCTGCAACTCGTCGCCGGAACTCGGGGTGAAGTCGAGCTTGAAGTGCGGCAGCGCCTCATGCCAGGGCAGGAGGGCGCCCTGCTGCTCGGTGCAGTGGACGCCGTCGTGGTCGGGCAGCGGATGCCGCTTGCCGTGGGCGAGCTGGCCACCCATCCACGAGGCACCGGCTGACTGCTCGCCTGCCAAGGGGGCATCGACTCCCTCGCGGCGCTTCATCCAGATCTTGCCGGTGAGGTCGGGGGCCCAGCATGTGAAGAAGCTGACGCTGTAGGCGCTCGAGAATGCCTCGTCGAATCGGTCGAGGAGCGCGGCGTGCGTCACGCCGTCGAACACGAACTGGCGAACCTCGAAGCGCGGCTCGATGCGCAGGAGCACGCGGGTTGTCACCCCGAGCGCCCCGAGTGCCACCACCGAGCCCTCGAAATCAGGGTCGCCCTCAGTAATGGTGATGAGCTCGCCGGACGCCGTCACCGTCTCGATGCCCGCGACCGACGCAGACAGCGTCTGATTGCGATCGCCCGAGCCGTGGGTGCCGGTCGCGATGGTGCCGGCGATCGAGATGTGCCCGAGCGAGGCCATGTTCGGGACGGCCCACCCCTGGGCATCAAGGAGCCGGGCGGCCTCGCCGTAGCGCATGCCCGCCGGCACCCACGCGACGCAGGCCTCGGAATCGATCTCGATCGGGCTCCCGAGGCCCGCCACGGACACGTGGACCCCAGCCGTATCGGCGATCGCATTGAACGAGTGGGCGGTGCCGAGGGCTCGGATGAGCGGGGATGAAGCCACGAGCAACTGGAGCTCGCCGAGGGTGGCGGGAACCTCCACCCTCGTTGACTTGAACTCCACATGGCCGGACCAGTTGCGCACCGCGTGCCCCGCTTTCGTCAGACCAACCCTAGCGAGCCTAGGGAGTGCCGGTGGGAGTGCTCGTGCTAGCCGCGCGCCGTCTGCGACGGCAGTTCGCCGAATCGCTTGCGGTAGAGCTGCGCGAAGCGGCCAAGGTGGTTGAAGCCCCAGGCGTAGGCAATGTCCGCGATGCTTGCCTGATCTGGGAGCGATGACTGCAGCTCGGCCCGGACGCGCTGGAGTCGAAGGTCGCGCAGGTACTCGGTGGGGCTCATGCCGATGTGCGCGCGGAATCCGACCTGCAATGACCGGATGCTCACACCGGCCGCCGCGGCGAGCTCGCTCAGTGTCGGGGTGCACCCGGGGCTCTGCTCGAACAGGATCAGCGCCTCGCGAATGGCCCTCGGTGCGGCCGGCCGGACATCCTTGGCGAGGTTGTCCGAGTAATTGTGCCGGTGGGTGAGCAGGAGGCCGGTGAGGATGAGGTCCTCGAGTTGATCGAGGACGAATCCCTGCATGGTCAGCCCCTCTGCCTCGGCATCCTCGAGCGCGATATCGATGAGGTGACGCCAACTGCGGGCCCGCGGTGTCGTGAGGTCCATGCCGAGGTCGAATCGGAGGGGGGCGATGAGCTCATGGCCGAGGAGTCGCTTGAGTCGGTCCTCGGCGGTCACTCGCGGGACATGGACGAGCAGGTGGGGGGAGCCGCCGTGCCAGGTCATGCGAAGCGACTCGGTCGGGTTGGGCACCGAGGCACGGGCCGGAGTGGACACGACGGTGGTCCCGCCGCAGGTAACCGTTGAACCTCCGGCCAGGGGGATCTGGATGAGGAAGAAGGACGAGAGTTCGCCGGGGTCGATCTCGACCTCGGCGCCGTAGTCGAGGTAGTTGAGCCCGATCTGCCCAAGGTTCACTCGATTGTGGACGGTCCGCACCTCGCCGCTCGCGGCCGTCGTGACGAGCCGGTGCGGGCAGAACACCCGCGCGACCTGCTCGCGTGCCTCGTCCAGGCTCGTTGTCCGAAAGAGGTTGTGGGTGCGAAGGAGCTCAGGGGGCGGCAGTAATCCGACCGGCATCGCGACCTCCATGACATTGACCCTCGAATGCTGCGCTCCGGCACAGTTGCTGTCAAGCGATTTGCCCTGCTGCCCTTGCACATCGGGGATATCGCCTGCGCAATACGGATACTCGCGAGGGCCGGCCCTGCATAGGCTCGGTGCTCGACTCCACCGGCCGGGACGATCCTTAAGAACCGGACGCCACACATGAGAAGGGAGAATCCATGCTGCTCGAAGGCAAGGTGGCGATCGTCACCGGCGCGGCGACGTTGTTCGGAAGAGAGGTTGCGCGGACGCTCGCTGGGGAGGGCGCGTCCGTCGTCCTCGTCGACATCGATGATGCAGGCGGCAGGGAGGCGGCCGCCAGTATCGGGGACCGCGCCGTGTTCGTCTGCGCAGACGTGACGAACGACAGTGATGTCGAACGGATCATCTCTGTGACGCTCGAGCGATGGTCCGGAATTGACGTCCTCGTGAATCTTGCCTGCTCGTACAACGATGCGGGGGCCGAGAGCACGCGGGAGCAGTGGCTCTCCACCCTCAACGTAAACGTGGTGAGCATGGCCATGCTCGGGGCCGCGGCTCGGCCGCACATGGCTGGACGAGGAGGCAGCATCATCAATCTCTCGAGCATCTCGTCCAAGGTGGCGCAGACCGGACGCTGGGTTTACCCGGTGAGCAAGGCGGCAATCGTGCAGCTCACCCGGAATATGGCGATGGACTACGCGGCGGACGGCATCAGGGTGAATTCGGTTTCCCCGGGATGGACGTGGTCGGCGATCATGGACACGCTGAGCAAGGGTGACCGCGCCAAGACGCATGCGGTCGCAGCGCCCTTCCACCTGACCCGTCGTGCCGGCGACCCTCAGGAGGTCGCCCAGGTCATCGCCTTCCTCGCAAGTGACCGAACCTCGGTCGTGACCGGCGCGGACTGGGCTGCTGACGGCGGCTACTCGGCCATGGGCCCTGAGCAGGCGGCTTCGGCCATCCCGTTGCTGGAGGCCTAGGTGGTCATGCGAGGGGCCCGTCAATCGAGTTCACCACTCGATTGACGGGCCTCTCGCTCGTCGGCTGGCCCTGCTTCTGCTGGATCGCCTCAGCAGGCCTACGTGGCCGCCGAGTTGGCCGAAACCCTTGCGGCATTCCGGCTGACGACAGTTCGAGTGAGCTTCGCGTAATTCTTCGGGTTGATCGGCAGCAGCCATTCGTTGAATCGCGTGAAGCCACCCACCCCCACGCGCAGGTCGGTCAGCAGCTCGTCGACGTTGTGGATCGAGAACGGGATGATGTTCGTCCCGCGGGCGTGCTTGCCCTCCGTCCGCTTCTCCATCCACGCCAGGCGCTTGGCTATGTGGTCGAGTTGATCCTGCGTGCTCGGAAGCGTGATGTCCCCGAGGAGGTACGCCGCGAGCCACAGTGCGCCCATCTCGCAGTTGAGCTGGCTGAAGAACGAGGAGTTGTACCCGTTGAAGGCGAGGTTCGGGACGTCGACCGGCAGGAGTTGGCGGTAGAGCTCGAAATTTCCTCGGTCATCGGTGATTCGCTCGAGGATCGCGTCATCGAGGAACGGCACCCGCTGATGGAACCCGGTTCCGCAGATCACATAGTCGGCCGGGATCGTCTCACCCGTCGACAGCGTCACCTGGCCGGCGGCCATGCTCACGATCTCGCACTCGCGCTTCACGGTGATCTGACCGCTCTTCACCTTGTCGAAGAATCCGTCTGATGCCAGGCTGACCGTGCTGCGGGTGATCGTCTCGAGCGAGTTGTGGGGATTGAGATTGACCTTGGGATCGTCGAGACTGAACTGGCTCGTCACCACCGATTGCACGCTTCCGAGCATCGACACTCGGAGCTTGTTGCCGCCGGCGTGGAACCACTTCTCGAAGCCCTTGAGCTCGATGTAGGGGAAGAGGGCCTCGCCCATGCGGGTGAGGAGGAGCATCTTGTAATTGAGAACGTTCTTGAATTTCTTGGGAATCTTCCAGATGATCTTCCTCGCGACGATGGTCGTGGAGGCGCTGATGCCGACAGTGGCGTTCGCTACGTCGCACGAGGACTTGCCGAACCCCACGACGACGACGTTCTTCCCGCGGACGTCCTGGACGTCATGGAAGTCGACCGTGTGCAGGATCCGGCCGCCGCCTGCGATGAACTCATCCTGGCCACTGAACGAGGGGACGGCCGGGTCGCTGAAGATGCCGTTGCACACGACGAGGTAGTCGAAGGCTCGGGTGGAGCGAGCGCCGGACGATGTCACGTCCAGTGTCCAGATGCCGGATGCCTCGTCGAGGCAGGCATGCGTCACCTCGCTCTTGAGGTTGATGCACCCGCGCAGGTCGAAATGGTCCACGTAACCCTCGAGGTACTGCTGCACCTGCTGCCCTGACGGCCACTCGGGGTAGCCCTTCGGGTAGGGGTAATCGGTGAGCGCGTAGGTGCTGCGCACGTTCTGGGTCGTCAGGCCCGGGTAGCGTCGCGATGTCGTCCACACGCCGCCGACCTCGGCGTCCTTCTCGAATACCGTGACGTCGAAGCCGAATTCCCTGAACACCTTGGCTGTGCTGAGCCCGCCGAAGCCGGCTCCGATGATTGCAATAGTCCGTGTCATCTGGCGAACAGTACGAACACGAGCCGCGCTGCCCTAGCCGCTACGCGATGGGGATATCCGGTTTGCGCAGTGCCTTGCTAGGCGTGCTCCGGCCCCGAGATCGCGCTGCCCGAGAGAAGGACTAACTCAGGAATCGGCACCGATCGAGAAACCGGCCTCGATGTCCTGCGGCCGGTAGGTCTTGAAGGCGATGTGGGTCTCCGTCGAGAGCACGCCCTCGATGCGTCCGATCCCGTCGTTCACCACGTCGGCCACTCGGTCGTGATCGACGACCTCGATGAGCGCGACCATGTCGATCTTGCCGGTGACGGAGTAGACCGAGCGCACTCCCTTGATCTCGGCCATCGCCTGGCCGACCTCATTCACCTTGCCGGGAGCGACCTGGACGAAGCACAGCGCGGAGATCATGGCAGCACCCTATCGACGTCGGCGAGTCCGAGGTAACGGACGGCGTTTCCGCCGAGGAGTGACGTGCGCTCATCGCCTGAGAGGAATGGCGCCCCGCGAATGAGGCTTCCGACTTCACCCTCGCCGAGGGGGTAGGGGTAGTCGCTGCCGAGCATCACCTGCTCGGCTCCCAGCGTGTCGACGAGCAGTCGGAGGGCGGGCTCGGTGAAGACAACGGAATCGACGCTGAACCGCCTGAGGTAGTGGGAGGGAGGATGCTCGGACGTCGCGATGACATCGGGCCTGGTGTGCCAGGCGTTCTCGACCCGACCGAGCCAGAAGGGGAACGAGCCGCCGCCGTGGGCGAAGCAGATGCGCAGGTCATTGCTGATGGTGTCGAATCCGCCGCCGAGGATGAGCGCGAGGATCGACAGGTGGGTCTCCGCGGGCATCCCGGCCAGCCACTGCCCCATCCAGCGGTCGAGCCGCGGGGAGCTCGGCAGGTCCCACGGGTGGACGAATACCGGCATGCCGATCGATGCGCAGTGCTGGAGGAAGGTGACGATGCCGGCATCATCGAGATCGCGATCGCCGACGTGATTGCCGATCTCGACGCCGGCGTGGCCCGCTGCGCGGCAGCGATCGATTTCCGCGCAGGCGGCATCGGTGTCCTGCAGGGGGACCTGGGCGAAGGGGAGGAGTCGGCCGGGTGCCGGCGAGCAAATCTCGAGGGCGAGGTCGTTGAAGATTCGGCTCACCTTGATCGCCTCGCCGGCCGGGCGCGCATAGTTGAAGAAGACCGGGGTGGGCGACGCCACCTGAATGTCGATGCCGTTCGCATCCATGTCCGCCAGTCGGCGCTCGGCGTCCCAGCATTGCGAGCCGATCCGCCTGAACTCCTTGGATCCGAGCATGATCATGGCGTCGTGCTCGGACTCGACGCGCAGCCACGGCCACTCGGCGTCCGCTCCGGTCTGGCTCGCCAGGTCGGGCCAGCCGAGGGGCACGTAGTGGGTGTGCACGTCGATGGTGAGAGCGCTCACGGCACCGGTGCCGTTCATCCCTTGCCGGGGTGCACGGCTCCGCATTCAGCGCAGGTGCGGGCGCCGTCCTTGTCGGAATAGAAGCGCTCGAAGGCGGGCGGAAGGTCGGCGACGATGTCGCGAACCTGGAGCTCGACGGAGTAGATCAGGTGATGGCACTGCAGGCAGTGCCACTGGAACCGCTCGAGCACGCCCTCCTCGCGGATGCGCTCGATGACGATGCCGATCGAGCCGGCCTCCGGTCGCTGGGGCGAGTGCGGGAGTCCTCGGGGAAGCAGCCACATCTCGCCCTCACGGATCTCGACGCTTGCCGGTCCTTCGGGGGTCATGAGATCGACGTGCATGGTCCCGTGCACCTGGTAGAACCACTCCTCGTACGGGTCGACGTGGTAGTCGGTTCGGCTGTTCGGCCCGCCGACGACCTGGATGATGAAGTCGCTCGTGCCGAGCAGCATCTGCCGGTTGTTCACGGGTGGCTTGAGCAGGTGCTCGTGCTCCTCGACCCATTTCTCGAAGTTGATAGGCGGCATCACGGTCGTCATGCCGTCACCCTGCCATGAATCGTCCGCCGTTGACATCGAGAACGGCGCCGGTGATGTACGAGGATTCCTCGCTGGCGAGGAAGAGCACCGGGTCGACGCACTCGCGCAGATCGGGCATGCGGTGCAGCGGAATGGCGTCGAGCACCTCGTCGCGATCCTTCTCGGCCATGGCGTCGAACATCCCCTGAAGCCGGCCCGTGAGGAACAGGCCGGGGGCGATGGCGTTGACCCGGATGTTGTCGGGCCCGACCTCGCGTGCCAGGCGGCGGGTGAGCCCGAGGACCCCCGCCTTGGCTGCGGCGTAGGGGATCCCGGTGACCGGGCTCGTCGACCGGCCGCCGATGGAGGAGAAGTTCACGATGGTCCCGCCGCCCCTGGCCTTCATGTGAGGAACGGCGGCCTGTGCGCAGTTGAAGGTGCCCTTGATGTTCACGTCGATGACGAGGTCGAGGTGCTCCGGTTCGATGTCGTCGATGTCGCGCGGGGTGCCGAGGCTTCCGCCTGCGGCGGCGATGAGGATGTCGATCCCGCCGAACGCAGCAACGACCTCGTCGACGCCGCGGGCGACGCTCGCGCGGTCCCGAACATCGACGATCGAGCCGAGGAACCCGGTGCAGTCTGCCGGCCCGCGAAGGCTCGAGGCGCCCTTCAGCTCGGCGAGCGCCCGGTCAATGGCCTCCGGCGAGGTGTCGAAGATGGCGACCCGGGCGCCCTCGTCGGCGAGGGCGGCGCTGATGGCCTGGCCAAGCCCGCCGGCACCCCCGGTGACGATGGCGATCTTGCCGGTGAAGCGCGGATTGCGGTCTGTCATGTCCGTATCCTCCCTGTGTCGGTGGCCGCCATGGCGGCGGCCCGCTGGGACTTGGGCGATGAAACTCCCCGATGGTGTTGCATAGGGCTGACTATTCCGTATTATTTGCGACAGTCAATTATCCGCAACACTTGGCACAGGACGGAAGCCCATGAAGATCGCGGTTATCGGCGGCGGCCCGGGAGGGCTCTACTTCTCGAGCCTGGTCAAGCAGCTTGATCCGGCGGCAGACATCACCGTCTGGGAGCGCAATGCGCCCGATGACACGTTTGGCTTCGGTGTCGTCTTCAGCGACCAGACCCTGAGCGGGATCAAGGCATCGGACCGATCGGCATTCAACGACATGGGCAGCTCGTTCGCCTACTGGGACGACATCGACGTCACCATCGGCGACGAGATGGTGACGATCGGCGGCAACGGCTTCGCGGCCATGAGCCGCAAGGAACTGCTCCACGTGCTCCAGCGGCGGGCCATCGACCATGGGGTGAACATCCTGTTCCGGACCGAGGCTCCTCCGGTCGAGGACCTCATGGCATCCCATGAGCTCGTGCTCGTATGCGACGGCATCAACTCGCCCATCCGCGATGCCTACTCGGCTGAGTTCGGCACGACGATCGATCCGCGCAGGTGCAAGTTCATCTGGCTCGGCACCGACACGGTCTTCGACGCGTTCAAGTTCTTCGTCAAGGAGACCGAATGGGGCGTGATGCAGGTGCATGCCTACCCGATGGACGCAGACTCGAGCACCTTCATCGTCGAGATGGACGAGGGAGTGTGGCTCCGCGCAGGCTTTGACAAGGTCGATGCCGCCGAACTGCCCCCCGGCGTGAGCGACACCGAGAGCATCGAGCGCATCGGCGAGATCTTCGCTGACGCCCTGGCCGGCGGCAGCCTCATCGCGAACAACAGCAAGTGGGTCACCTTCCGAACGATCCGCAACAAGACCCTCGTGCTCAAGAACATGGCGCTCCTCGGCGATGCGGCGCACACTGCGCACTTCTCGATCGGGTCAGGCACGAAGCTCGCGATGGAGGACGCCCTCGCGCTGGCTGCCTGCATCTTCGAGCAGCCGACCGTGGACGCCGCGCTCAAGGCCTACGACGAGGAGCGGCTGCCGGTCATCAAGAGCACGCAGCGGGCCGCCCAGGCGAGCCTCGTGTGGTTCGAGGAGATCGGCCAGTACGTCCACCAGGACACCATCCAGTTCGTCTTCAACATGATGACCCGCAGCCGTCGCATCACGTATGACAACCTGCTCGAACGCGATCCGGCGTTCGTCCGCAGGGTCGACGATTGGCTGCTGGACAGCGAGATCGCCCGTGGCCGCGTGCCGGCAGAGACGTCCGCCCGGCCTCCGATGTTCCTGCCCTTCAAGTTGAGGGAACTCGAGTTGTCGAACCGGATCGTGGTCTCGGCGATGGACATGTACTCGGCCGTCGAGGGGTTCCCCGGCGAGTTCCACCTCGTGCACCTCGGGGCCCGGGCGCTCGGCGGTGCCGGGCTGGTGATGACGGAGATGGTCTGCACCTCTCGCGACGGCCGGATCACGCCCGGCTGCACCGGGATCTGGAATGACGAGCAGGAGGCCGGGTGGCGTCGCATCGTCGACTTCGGCCACACGACGCAGGCGAAGATGGGCATCCAGATAGGCCATGCGGGGCGCAAGGCCTCGACCCGGGTCATGTGGGAGGGCATCGACCAGCCCCTCGAGTCGGGGAACTGGCCGATCATGGGACCATCGCCGATCCCCTACCACGCCGAGTCGCAGGTGCCGCGTGAGATGACTCGCGCCGACATGGATGAGGTGAAGGCCGATTTTGTCCAGGCGACTGCGCGCGCGGCACGCGCCGGCTTCGACCTGCTCGAACTCCATTGCGCCCACGGTTACCTGCTGTCGAGCTTCATCACCCCGGTGAGCAACCAGCGCACCGACGAGTACGGAGGCTCGCTGGAGAATCGGCTCAGGTTCCCCCTCGAGGTGTTCGACGCGGTCCGCGCCGAATGGCCGGCGGAGCTGCCGATGAGCGTTCGCATCTCCGCCTCCGACTGGGTGCCGGACGGCCTCACAGAGGAGGAGTCGGTCGCGGCCGCGCGGGCATTCAGTGAGCACGGCGCAGACATCATCGACGTCTCGACAGGGCAGACGACAGCGGCGGCCGTGCCCGAGTACGGGCGCTCCTACCAGACCCCGTTCTCCGATCGCATCCGAAACCGGGTCGGCATCGCCACGATGGCGGTCGGCGCGATCAGCAGCTGGGACGACGTCAACACGATCATCGCCGCAGGTCGCGCCGACCTGTGCGCGATCGGGCGCCCGCACCTGTTCGACCCGGCGTGGACCCTTCATGCGGCAGCTGATCAGGGCTACCGGATCGCCTGGCCGACGCCCTATGTCGGCGGCAGTTGGAAGCCCCCGGCCGGGCGCAACGAGGACCCGAAGCCGCGCCTGCAGCTCGTCCCTGAGGATTCGCAGGTCGTCGGCCGGCCGAGCCGGTGGCGACCGAACTCCTGAACTGCATCACCTACCGCGCCCGGTTTCGGTAGCGTCATCAATCACACCCGATGAAAGGAACTGCACATGGCTGATCTCTCCGGCTTGGCCGCCGCCCTCGTCGACGGTTCGGTCGAAGTCATCGACCTGACGTCGCCCCTCCACTCAGGCACGCCGATCCTGGGCTTGCCGCCCGAGTTCGGCCAGACTGCGACCTTCCAGCTCGAGCTCATCAGCGAGTACGACGAGAAGGGCCCGGCCTGGTACTGGAACAACTTCCACACCGGCGAGCACACGGGCACCCACTTCGATGCGCCGAACCACTGGATCACCGGCAAGGACCTCGACGACGTGAGCCAGGTGCCCGCCCAGCGGCTCATCGGCCCGGCCGTCGTCATCGACACCACCGCCCAGGTCGCGGCGAACCCGGACTTCTGCCTCGATGTCAGCGATATCAAGGAGTGGGAGGCCGCCAACGG
>WLOY01000098.1 GCA_009699015.1 Actinomycetota bacterium
GCTTCTTATCAAGGGTTGGCTCTAGGTACGAAGGTCCATTCGGTCCTAGGTAACGCACTGACATCCGCTCGGCGATGGGTACCCAAGCCCCGCCCACGTTCGGGGGTTCCACGAGAGTCGCGGTGCACTGAGCAATGACTTTGCGTAGTGCGCCCTCCTCATCGACGGTGATCGCGCAGCGAGATTCCTTCTGCAGGAATTCCGCCCAAGCAGATTTCATTCTCGGAATAACCCAGAACGACTCACCGTCCCACTCGTGCCAGCACGGCACGACGTACGGCCACCCCTTGTCATCAAGGCAGGCGAGGCGCGCGACCTTACCTTCGGCGAGGAATGCGTCGAACTCCTCCCTCTCCAAGCCTCCGAGTTTCCCCCGCCAACTTTCGTCTTTCATGACTTCTCCTCTCATGGGCCATCAGTGATGGGGCCAAGCCTCGGCTCCCAATGGCTCGTGTGTGAAGTCTCTTGACGGTTAAGAGTTGACAGAGCTCAACTTGGCGCTTTGATCCAGGTACCTGAGTCGACGTGTTCATCCCACTCTTTGAGGAAGGCGCGAATCCTTGTGATGATGTCAGTCGGGAATGAACTGTGGTCGCTGCCCGGGGTTTGACGCTCGATAATCCCGAACCACACCGCAACGAGCCTCGACCACGACGCAAGAGAATTCGTGAAATGGACGTGACTGCGGAGATCGGCGTCGAAGCATTCGAGTACCTCGGCGTGTTCGTCATCGGCCCTCCTGTCCATGACGAGATGCAGGTCCTGACCGGGGCGAGCATTGGCGAAATACTCAACGAACCGTTGGAAACCGCGACCGGCGGCTGCTTGGTCAGCGGCGCCAACGATCGTCCAATTCACCGATTCAAGGGCCGTGAATCCGGGCGCGAGTCCTTGCGGGATACGTTCGCAGTCCGCACGTTCAAGGAGTGCTGCCCGCATCGCCGCCGGATGATCCGCGGGATCCCACCCCTGAATCTCGTCATTGTCAGACAGGCTGAGCATGATTGCGTTTCGGCTCGGAGCAAGGAATAGCCCCAAGACGTCGGTGACATTAGCCATCATCTCGGGGACTGTTGAGAACTGATACGTGTCGCGTCCCAATGGCTGAACCCCGTACTCTCGCCAACAGCGAGCGACCGTCGAATTCCCTACGCCAAGCCTGCGCGCCAGCGACCGACTCGACCAATGAGTGAGGCCTAGGCTCTGGGGCGGGGGCTTCAGCGTGGCGGCGATAATCATCTCGTGACTCACGTGCCGGGGACGCCCCTGCCTTCGCTCGTCGTAGAGTCCGGCAATGCCTTGATCCCGAAATCTCTTCCTCCAGAGGATCACCGTCGGGCGGGAAACCCCAACCAACTCCGCGATTTCCGTGTTCGAGGTCCCCTCGCCCGCGAGCAATACGATGTTGGCGCGCTGGGCCAGACTCGTCCGAACGCTCGAAGCGCGAGCCAGGTCCGTCAGAGCATCACGCTCGTCGTCAGTCAGATCAATTGCGGCAGCAGGCGAGGCGGGCATGCGCTGACGACTCAGCCCGCGGAATCTTGATTCATTAGCGACACCCGCTGCAGCGTCTCATTCCACAGATCCGGCAGCGCCTCGATAGCCCAACTGGCGGGATATCCCTCGGGTTACCGAAACGAGGACCGGCCCTAACTCGTGAGCAACCGCGAGAGTCATGCGCATATCCGGACCTGCCAGGCTGACAGCAGCGACGGGCCCGCCATCATGTCCGAAGATGGGCGCGCCAATGCAACGGATGCCATCCTCATTCTCCACGTCATCGACTGAGTAGCCGCGCTCGCGAGTGAGCGCGAGATCTGTCCGAAGCGCGTCACCATCGGTGATTGAGAACCGAGTGGTGGCCTCAAGCGGCAAGGAGCAAACATCGTTAATGAGCGAATCAGGCGAGAAGGCCAGCAAGGCCTTGCCTAGTCCAGTTCTATAAATCGGGTTCATGGCGCCAATTTGGCTGTGCATGCGCACAGCATGAGGGCTTTCCACCTTGTCAATGTAAACGACCCAGGGGAAGTGAAGGATCCCCAAGTGCGTTGTCTCCCCCGTCCGGTTCGTCAATTCCAGCATTGCAGGGTGTGCGATTTCCTTGACATCGGTCTGTCGTAGGAAGTTCATCCCCATCACCAAGAGCATCGGTCCCGGACCGTACCGGCCCATCTCATCCATTCTGAGCATCGCCTCATCACAGAGCACGCCCAAGAGTCGGTGGCACGTCGTCTTCGGAAGTCCGGACGCCTGAACGATCTCTGCCAGTCGAAGCGGCTTTTGTGCACGAACACCCACGACTTGAAGGAGCAGAACCGCCCTAAGAAGCGAACGGGTCGACCCGTCAGTGCCTCCGCCACTAGTTGCCGATTTGGACAGCGCATTCACCGGGTGCCACGAACCTCTCGAATCGATTGCCCACATGCTAGCCGAGTTGAGCGGAGACGGAGTCCCGCATGACACCGACTGCAGGCGAGTTCACACCCCAAGAGACCGGCCGCGGCAAGTGTCGTAGGTTGCCATCCACGGGCTGATCTTCTCAAAGGCCGCGCAGAAGTTGAGGACGTCTGCATCTCCGAAGCGGGAGCCGATGACCTGCATTCCCACGGGTAACCCGTCGGCGAGGCCCACGGGAATCGATGCGGCCGGGTGTCCGGTGAAGTTGGTGAGGTAGGTCATGCACCAGCCAATGGACGGATCCACCGCAACACCCTCAATGGCGCTCGGGCCAAACGTCTCCCCCGGAATTTCGTCGTTCAGCACAGGCATAGCCGCAACCGTTGGAGACAGAAGGATATCGACCGATTCGAAGACTCTCGAAAAAGCATCCAGGACGTTCGACCGCATGGAAAAATCAGCGAGCAATTCGGGCAACGTCATCCGCCGTGCGTGCTCGACCCAACGCAGGTATACCTCGGGAAGGGCGTCCTTGTTATCAGCGATAAGGTCCGCTCCTGCCTCCCGCATCGACTCAATGACCCCGACATTGGCGATCATGATCTGCCGGCACCACAGGTCGCTCAATTCCTCCTGGCTATACGTCAGGCCCGGGTCGATGCTCACAACCTGACCCCCGTTGGCCTCGACCATATCCACCGCACGCAGGATGCTTGCGCGAATCTTCTCTTCCACCGGAAAGATCCCAAAGTTGGGGCTGAACCCAATCCTCAATCCAGCAAATGACGTTGCTTTACCGACTGTCACGGAAGTGGATCCGCGGCTGAACGGGTCCCGACCGTCGAAGCCGCTCAGACAGTTGAGTACGAGCACGGCATCCTCCACCGTCCTCGCGATTGGTCCCTCGTACAGAAACGGCATCATGTTTCCAAATGCATTGGGGCGAACGACCGAAGGAACTCGCCCAAACGAGGGTTGATAGCCGAAGGTGCCGCACCATGCAGACGGGATCCGAATTGAGCCGCCTCCATCGGTTCCCTCAGCAAACGGGACAAGCCCATCGGCCACTGCAGCGGCACTTCCTCCCGAGGATCCCCCTGAGTTCCTTCGAGAGTCGAAGGGGTTGCGCGTGGGACCGAACGTGGGATTGTCACATGTGCCCCGAAAGCCCATGACCGGACTATTCGTTTTGCCGAGAATTATGGCGCCCGCAGCCTCAATTCGTTGAGTGAATGTGCACTCTGCGTCAACGACACGCTCCCGCAGCGAGGGTATGCCGCCAAACGTCGCGGGCCACCCCCGCTTGAAGTCGAAAAGGTCCTTGATGAGCGTAGGCACCCCATGCAGTGGGCCGACGACATCGCCGCGGAACACCTGCTGCTCGGCAACTGCCGCCGAGATTCGCGCATCCTCGAATCCCTCGTAGACGATGGCATTTATGGATGGGTTACGAATCGTGATCCGGGTAATGGCATCGTCCACAACCTCGACCGGCGATATCTCCCGATCAGCGATTCGACGAGCGAGTTCGGCCGCGCTTACGTACGACAATTCAGACATTCTCGCAGGTTCTCACATGAATGACGGCCGTCGCTACCGAATGATCAATCATCGGTAGTGGTTCACCTGCCCCCTGCGAGTTCCGTTTGATCTCAGTAGACGGCGCCAGCGAAAGACCCTGTGGGATCTAGCCCGACTCCCCCGGGATTCGGTCCGCCAGCAGGGGCTGCCTTGGATCCCACGTTGACCCGTCGCGCTCGTCCTTGCGCCTGCGGGCAATCGCCGACAGGGCCTCAAGCACCACGCGGTTCCCGAGGAGCACGGTGATGTCGGCATGGTCGTACGGGGGCGACACCTCGACCACATCCATGCCCAAGACCGGCAGTTCGTAGCAGATCCGTCGCACCGCATCGAGGAGCTCCCGGGCGCTCAGCCCGCCCGGCTCGGGCGTACCGGTGCCCGGCGCATGCCCTGGATCGCACACGTCGATGTCGACGCTGAGGAAGACGCCGTCGCAGTCGTCCATGGCGATGCCGAACGACTCCGTGAGCACCTCGTCGAGCCCCCTCGCCACGATCTCGGTCATCTCGTAGGAGCGCATCCGTTGCTCGGCCATCCACTCGAGGGTCTCGGGCGGCGGCCAGTAGCCGCGCAGGCCGATCTGCAGGAATCGATCGCCCCGCGCCGCCCCCGACTCGATGAGCCGACGCATCGGCTGGCCGTGGCCGATGAGGGATCCGAATTCGATGTTCCCCGTGTCCGCATGCGCGTCGAAGTGGATGACCGCGACCCGGCCCCAGCCCCGAGCCCGGGCGACCCCGGTGACATCAGGCCAGGTGATCGTGTGATCGCCGCCGAGGACCAGCGGGATCGCGCCAGTGCGGGCAACGCGCTCGATTGCGGCCTCGAGGTCGGCGCAGGATCGGGCCGCATCGCCGCTGAACATCTCGACATCGCCCGCATCGACGACTCGGATGTCCTGCAGGCCATCGACACGCATCGCGAGCGAGGGCCGTGATCCGTCATGCGGGAGGTAGCACGTCGACCGCATCGCGCCCGGGCCCAGCCTTGCTCCGCTCCGGTAGGAGGTACCTCCGTCGAATGGCGCGCCGACGATGACGACGTCCGCGCCCTCGAAGGTCGACGGCTCGTCGAGATCGCAACGATCAACGCCGAGGAAGGTGAGATCCGGACCGAATTGCGAGCCGTAGCGGGTCATACCCGACCCTAACCTCTCGCCGAACCCTCCGCGGCGCTCGCCACTAGGAGTCGAACCCGAGTCCGAGTCGGTCCAAGGCCCGCAGCCACAGATTCCGTCGACCTCCGCCTCGATCAGCCGCCGCGAGCGATCGCGTCGTCCAGTTGATTCCGAGGGATCTCAGGGGTTCGGGAGGGAACGGCAACGGCCGGCTGCGAACCATCTCGAGCGAAGTGCGCTCCGTTGCCAGGCCGTCGAGCAGGTCGAGCATAACCTCGGCCCCGAAGCGGGACGACCCGACCCCGAGCCCGGTGTAGCCGGCGACGTAGGCCGTCCGCCCGCCGTGCGCCGTGCCCCAGAAGGGACTGAACCGCGAGCAGGTATCGATCGCCCCTCCCCAGCCATGCGTGAACGACAGTCCCTCCAGCGCAGGGAAGATCTGGAAGAAGTGCTCGGCGAGCCGGGCGAAGGCCTCGTGATCGACCTCATGCTCGATGCCGAAGCCATTGCCCCGGTGGTAGATCGCGTCGTAGCCACCCCACAGGATCCGGCCGTCGTCGGTCGTTCTGTAGTAGTGGAACTGGTTCCCGGCATCGCTCATGCCCTCGCGGCCATCCCAGCCGATGGCCGCCCACTGGTCCCCCGTGAGCGGTTCGCTCATGAGCACGTAGTCGTACACGGGCACGACGTAGCGGCTCACTCGCCTCAGCAGCGGCGGATACGCGTTCGTAGCGAGGGCGACGCGCCCAGCGGTCACCTGCGCCCCCGCAGTCGAGGCCGACATCAGCCCGCCGTCACGAGCCAAGGACACCACCGGCGTGCCCTCGAAAACCTGGACTCCCAGCGATCGGCAGGCCCGCAGGAGCCCCCACGCCAGCCGCGCCGGATCGACGAGGCCGATGCCCGGCTCGGCGATAGCGCTCAGATAGCTCGCCGATCGGACGCGAGCGCGACTGCCGGCCGCATCGAGGACCTCGACCGGCTCCCCCAGGGCCTGTGCGACCTCGGCTGCCCGGCGCAGTTCGCTGACCTGGTGCTGCTCGACCGCCACCGTTATCTCATCGACGCGCCGAAAGCCGCAGTCAATGCCGAAGGACTCGATCGCGGCCTCGATCGCGTCGAGGTTCGCATGGCCGAGTCGCAGCAGCTTCGGCATCTCGCCGGGCCAGCGCTCGGAACCGTTCGCGATCCCGTGGGTGAGCGACGGCGAGACGAATCCGCCATTGCGACCGCTCGCGCCGTCGGCGATTCGGCCCGCCTCGACGAGGACGACGTCGCGCTCGGGGTCGCGCTGCTTGGCGAGCAGGGCGGTCCACAGCCCGCTGAAGCCGCCGCCGATGACGAGCAGGTCGCAGGTGAGGTCCGCGGCGAGCGGCGGGATCGGCTCGGGCCTAGCGGGGGTATCGAGCCAGAAGATGGCGGCGCGCAGGCCGATAAGGGATTGCTGGGCGGCGTCGCCCGGGGTACTGGAGAAGAGCACGAGGAGCCTTTCGAAGTCGGCGGCGTTATGAAGCCGGAGCCGGCACTCCGACGTCCCACCAATCCCTTCGACACCTCACGCGTGGCCGACCCAGCTGTTGGATCGGCGTCTACAGGCCCACAATAGTCGGGCCAGACCCACGAAACCCGGTGAACCGCCTCACTAGCGGCGGTAGGCGTCCGCCTCGATCTCGACGAGCATCTCCGCGTTGATGAACTGCAGGCCCGCGAGCATCGTCGCGGCCGGGCGGATCTCGCCGAACAGCTCCCCGTGCGCCCGGCCCACCTCATCCATGTCGGCCGCATTCGCGAGGAACACTCGCGTGCGCACGACGTCATCGAGGGTCATGCCGGCCTGGGCCAACGCCTCTGCAATGACCGTGAATGCGGTGAGGGTCTGGTTGTACGCATCGCCCGCATGCTGCAGCACTCCGCCGACGGTCGCCGTGGTGCCTGAGACATGGACGTAGTCGCCGGCCACGGTCGCCCGCGAGTAGCCGATGACCGACTCCCACGGCCCGCCACTGGAGATCAATCGGTCGGCAGCCATGCGTGCTCCTTCGGAATGCGGGTTCTGGTCGTATTGGTTTCAGATCGCGGACGAGCCGCTCAGTTCGCGGCCAGCGCCTTGCGACGCCGGTACTGGATGAACTGGCTCGTGAGCACGATGAGGAGCGCGATGACGAAGACAAGGGTCGCCAGTGCGTTCACCTGCGGCGGGATGCCGCGCTGCGCCGCCCCCCAGATGTAGATCGGGAAGGTCACGAGCGTGCCGGCATTGAAGAAGCTGATGATGAAGTCGTCAAAGGAGAGCGAGAAGCCGAGCAGTGCCGCCCCGATAATGCCCGGCAGCACGAGCGGAAAGGTCACGTACCGGAAGGTCGCCCTCGGGCTGGCGTACAGATCACGTGCCGCCTCCTCGAGTCGGGGGTCTAGGCCCTGCAGTCGGGCCTTCACCGTGACGACGACGAACGAGATGATGAACATGATGTGCGCGATCGCGACCGTGACGGTGCCGAGCGGGAACCTCAGGTTCAGGAACAGGGCGAGCAGGCTCGATCCCATGACGACCTCGGGAGTCGCCATGGGCAGGAAGATGATGAGGTTTGTCGTGCTGCGGCCCCGGAACCGGTAGCGCACGAGGGCGAAGGCGATCATCGTTCCCAGGAGGGTCGCCACGAGGGTCGACACCAGGCCGATTTCAAGGCTTGTCACGAACGACGAGCAGACCCCCGGGACCCCGCAGAGGTTCGTCCAGGCGTCGAAGGACAGCTCATTCCAGGAGATATTGAACTTGCCGGCCGGCTTGTTGAAGCTGAGGGCGGTCACAACCGAGATCGGGATGAACAGGTACACGAGCACGAGGATGCCGATGATCGAGACGAGATTGCGTCGAAGCCAGCGCATCAGACGAGATCCTCCGTTCCGGCCCGGCGAATGTAGGTGAAGACCAGAATGAGGATCGCCGCCATGAGCGCGAATGAGAGGGCGCTCGCCGTCGGATAGTCACGAAACTCGATGAAGTTCGTCTGGATCGCATTCCCCACCATTCGGTCCTTCGTCGATCCGAGAAGCTCCGCATTGATGTAGTCGCCAGCAGCCGGAATGAAGGTAAGGAGGGTTCCGGCCACGACCCCCGGCATCGAGAGCGGCCAGGTGATCTTCCGGAATGCGGTCACGGGCGATGCGTAAAGGTCGTTCGCGGCCTCGATGAGCCGAGGATCGATCCTCTCGAGTGCGGCGTAGAGCGGGAGGACCATGAACGGCAGGAAGTTGTACGTGAGCCCTGCGATCACGGCGATGCTCGTATTGAGGATTCGACCATCCGGCAGGAGGTGCAGCGCATTGAAGAACGAGGTCACCGGGCTCTCGTCAGCGAGGATTGTCTTCCAGGCGTAGGTCCGGAGCAGGAAGGAGGCGAATGACGGCGCGATGACGAGGACAAGCATGAGGCCCCGCCACCGGCCCGAGCGGAACGCGATGAAGTAGGCCAGCGGGTAGCCGATGATGAGTGCGAGCAGGGTCGCGATGCCCGCGTACGCGAAGGACCTGACGAATGCCGGCCAGTACTCGGCCAGCGCGGTCGCGTAGTTGCCGAATTCGAGGCCCAACTGGTAGCGGCCCGACTTTCCGGGAACCGGCGTCTGGAGGCTCGTAACGAAGAGCGTGACGAACGGGATCGCGAAGAACACCGCGAGCCAGGTCATGCCCGGGAACAGCAGCACGTAGCCGGTACGCGACCTGCGCTGGGCGACGGTCGATGGCGGTGCCACCGCAGCCGATGGGAGGACGGGAGCCATCGCTGCTACTCGCCGTCGCCCGCGGCTGGCGCTGAATCCACGGACTCCAGGGCGAGCACGGCCGAGTCGACACCGGCGTGAATGTCCTCGTTACCGTCGAGTCCGAAGGAGTGGCGAGGCGACCAGTGGACGACCACCTCGTCGCCCACCTCGCAGCGATCGCCGACGATCAGGTTCTGCTCGAAGACGACGAGCTCCTGGCCCCACGAGGCCTGAACGAGGTACTGGGTCGAGACCCCCGTGTACGACACGTCGGTAACCCGTCCCGACAGGACGTTGTGGCCCTCCGGCACCCTCGCAGCGTCCGGGGCATCGAGCACGGTCATCTTCTCCGGGCGGACGCCGAGGATGATCGATGCTCCCGTGGCGGAGCTGCGCTCCCGTGGAAGCCGGAAGCTGCGTTCGTGCGCGGCGACGTCGAGCATCTCCCCGGCCCCGGAAACCCGGCCCTCGATGAGATTCGACTGGCCGAGGAAGTTCGCGACGAAGACCGTCCGAGGGAGCTCGTAGATCTCGGCGGGGCTGCCCATCTGCTCGATCCGACCGGCGTTCATCACCGCGATGGTGTCGGCCATCGTCATGGCCTCCTCCTGGTCGTGCGTCACGTGCACGAAGGTGGTGCCGACCTCGGTCTGGATCCGCTTGAGCTCGATCTGCATCTGCCGGCGCAATTTGAGGTCGAGTGCTCCGAGCGGCTCGTCGAGGAGCAGGACATCAGGCTTGTTGATCAGTGCGCGGGCAACGGCAACCCGCTGCTGCTGGCCGCCCGAGAGCTGCGTGGGCTTCCGCCTCGCGAGGTGACCGAGCTCGACGAGCTCGAGCATCGCCTCGACAATCGGCTTGATGTTCTTCACCCCGCGGCGGCGAAGGCCGAAGGCGACGTTCTCGAAGATGTCGAGGTGCGGGAAGAGCGCGTACGACTGGAACACCGTGTTCACCGGGCGCTTGAAGGCACGCAGCCTCGTGACGTCCTTGTCACCTATCCTGATGCTTCCGGACGTCGGATCCTCGAGCCCGGCGACCATGCGCAGGGTCGTGGTCTTGCCGCAGCCTGAGGCCCCGAGGAGGGCGAAGAATGACCCGGCGGGAATCGTGAGCGTGAGGTCGTCGACCGCGGCCACCTCGCCGAACCGCTTCGTAAGGTTCACCAGGTGCAGGTCCTCGACCTGGTCGGTCTTGCTCAGCTCAGCCACGACAGCATCTCCCCACGCGATTGGTATCAGGGCAAAGGATATGGGGACCGGTTGGTCCCGGTCCCCATATCCGGATGATCACTCACAGCACCCGCCTGACGGTCCCCCTCAGATCAGGCACCTCGTCAGTTGCCGATCGCCTTCTGGAACGCCCGCTGGTAGGCGATGTCCTGCTCACCGGTGAGGGTCATGAACACGAAGGAATTGTCGAGGGTTGCGGCGTCAGGGAAGATCCACTGGTTATCGACGAGGGCCGGGTCGATTGCCGCCATCGCCTCCTTTGCGCCCGCCACCGGCGAGATGTACTGCACGTACGCGGCAACCTCGGCTGCGACCTTGGGGTCGTAGTAGTAGTTCATGATGAGCTCGCCGTTCTTCTTGTGAGCGGCAAGGGCAGGAATGAGCATGTTGTCGGTCCACAGGGTTCCGCCCGTCTCGGGCAGTGCCACACCGAAGTCCTCGCCGAGCTGGATCATGTCGCCCGACCAGCCGATGACCGCGATGACATCGCCGCTCTCGAGTGCACCCGCGTAGTCGTTTCCGGTCACCTGGCGAATCTGCCCGCTGTCGACCTGCTGGGTCAGGGCCTCGATCGCCTGGTTGAACTGGTCCTCGGTGAAGTTGCTCGGGTCATTGCCCTGCCACGCCATGATGATGCCCATGGTGTCGCGCATCTCCGAGAGCACCGTGATGCGCCCCTTGAGCGCCGGGTCGAACAGCTGATCGACCGAGGCCATCGAGTCGGTGCCAGTCGCCTCCTTCAGCTTCGCCTTGTTCCAGCCGAGCGCGCCGAACCCGGACTGCCACGGCAGCGAGTAGTCGCGGTTCGGGTCGAAAGCGACCCCCTGAAGCTTGGGGATGAGGTTGACCGAGTTCGGGATGATCGCCTTGTCGAGCTTCTGGGCGTAGCCGTTCTCGATCCACAGGGCCGCCATCCAGTCGGTGAGGACGACGATGTCGCGGCCGATGTCCTGGCCCTGCTCGAGCTGGGTGCGGACCTTGGCGAAGAACTCGTTATTGTCGTTCACGTCCTCGGTGTACGTGACAGCAACGCCGCTCGCCGCCTGGAACGCCTCGAGGGACGGCCGCTTGCCGGACTCCTCGTCGATGTCGATGTAGAGCGGCCAGTTCGACCAGTTGGCGACCTTTTCGGTGTCAGACTGATCGGCGGCTGCTGCCGCACTCGGGGCACCGGTAGCCGATGCAGCATCGTCGCCACCCGTGCCGCAGGCTGCGGCCGCGAGGGCCACGCCGCCGATGCCGGCCGCCTGGAGAATCCGTCGCCGCGAAAGCGAGGATCGTACCAATGCGGAGATGTCGCGCGCGGCCTTCGTCGGCTCCTGGGTCATGGGGTCCCTTCCAATTGGACGGCAGGCATGTCGATTGAACAATCTTCCTGGTCGCATACAAGCACTCCTCGTGGCACACTTCAAGTCCACCGGTGAAATGGCCGTCGCCTCGCGCGGACGCATCTCTAGGAAGGCATCACTCGTCCGCGTCTAGTCAACCGTCACCGGAATTCGGGCGTACCCCCGGACAACGAAACCGTGCTCGGGCACCGGGTCGGACGAAATCCGCAATTCGGGGAACCGCGTGAACAGCAGTGGGAGAGCGATCTGCATCTCTCGCCGCGCCAGCGGTGCACCAAGGCAGAAGTGGGCTCCCGCGCTGAAGGTCAGGTGCGGGTTGGGATCGCGACGTATGTCGAAGCTGTCCGGCTCCATGAACTCAGCCGGATCGCGGTTCGCGGCACCGAGGAGCAGACCGATTCTCTCGCCCTGCTGAATCCGCAGCCCTTGAAACTCGAGCCCTTCTAGGGCCGTCCGCTCGAAGAGCTGCAGCGGTGCATCAAATCGCAAGAACTCCTCGACGGCGCTTTCGCCCAGGCGCTGTGGATCACTGCAATACAACTCTCGTGACTTCGGCCGGCTGAGGAGCTGGAGGAGTCCGGTGCCAAGGGCATTGATCACCGCTCCTGTACCGCCATTGAACAGCAGCACCGCATTGGCCACGACCTCGCGGTCGCTGAGGGTGTCAGGTCCCTTCTCCACCATGGCGCTGATGAGATCGCCCGTGGGACGGGCTCGACGCTCGGCGGTGAGTTCTGCAAATCGTTCCGCGAGGGCATTCGTCGCTATCCGGCCCGCGACCTCTTGGTCCGAACCCCGATCGACTTCGAACAGTGCGACCATTGCCACTGACCAAGCCCTGACGTCGGCGCGCAGCTCCTGCGGAACACCAAGTAGCTCACTGATCACGCGAATCGGCAGAGGCTCCGCGTAGTGCCCAACCAGGTCGACCTCCTCCCCCTGGCCAGACCTAACCGCCATTTCGTCCAACAGCTCATTGCACACCCGCTCGATAAGCGGGCTCAGGCTTGTGATGCTGCCACGAGCGAACCACCCGGCCATGGCTCGGCGCATGCGAACGTGATCCACTCTCGGCGCATCGAGCGCAGCACTCGAGTTCAGCCAGTTGAACGTTGCCCATTCCGACTCGGGCAACCGATCCCGAAAGACTCTGTCGACCATGGGATTTCGCAGCATTGCATTGGCATTCGCATAGCCGGCCACGAGCCACATCTGGAGTTCCTCGTGCCATACGAGTGGCCCGGCCTCCCTCAGCC
>WLOY01000099.1 GCA_009699015.1 Actinomycetota bacterium
GCAGGTAGTACAGCTTCGCCCGACGGACATCGCCTCGCGAGACGACCTCGATCTTCTCGATGATCGGGGTGTGGAGCGGGAAGATTCGCTCGACACCGACACCGTAGGAAACCTTGCGCACCGTGAACGACTCGGCGACGCCTGAGCCTGCCCGGGCAATGACGACGCCCTGGAAGACCTGGACACGGGTCTTGTTTCCTTCAACGACCTTCACGTGCACCTTGAGGTTGTCTCCGGCGCGAAAGGCGGGGATGTCGCTTCTCAGCGAATTGGCGTCGACAACGTCGAGTGTCTTCATTTTGTGTCTCTTCCTGCAGGCGCCACAGGTCGCCCACGGTTGTGGGAGCGGATCTGGCTGCAGGTGCAGCGGTCGGATCACGACGCCGGTGCACTCCCCTGTGGCGGAGGGCTTCGGCAATTGCTCGTGAGCGTGCCCATCCTGCCATAGCGCGTCCCCGCGAACGAATCGGCCCACGGCAGGCGGGCCGCAGGGCTGATTCGCGGGGCCCGCTCTTCGGGCGGATCAGCGAAGCAGGTCGGGGCGGTGCTCCTTGGTTCGCGCACGTGCCTGCTCGCCTCGCCAGGCGGCAATGTTGCCGTGATGTCCGCTCAACAGAACCTCGGGAATCCCCAGCTCGCGCCACACCGGTGGCTTCGTGTACACCGGGCCCTCGAGCAGTTGCTCCATGGCCCCGGCTGCGAAGGAATCATCCTCGACGCTCGCAGCGTTCCCCAGGACTCCGGGCACAAGTCGCACGACCGCCTCGATCATCACGAGCACCGCCGCCTCCCCTCCCGCGAGGACATAGTCGCCGATCGACACCTCATGGACGCCGGCCCAGTCGCTGCGGCCCGCATAGTGCGCCATGACCCGGGTGTCGATGCCCTCGTAGCGCCCGCAGGCGAACACCAGCCAGTCCGCTCCGCTCCACTGCTGTGCCGCCTGCTGACTGAATCGCTCGCCGGAGGGGGTCGGGACGATGAGCGTCGGGCGACCCCCGGGTTCCGTCGCTGCGATGTGATCAAGGGCCTCGCCCCACGGGGTCGGGCTCATCACCATGCCGGGACCGCCGCCGTAGGGGGTGTCATCGACGGTGTGGTGGCGGTCATGGGCGAACGATCGAAGGTCATGGACACGGAGGTCGATGAGTCCGCCCCCGACGGCCTTGCCGACGAGCGACAGGCGCAGGGGCTCGAGGTAGTCGGGGAAGATCGAGACGATGTCGATCCGCACGGCTAGTCCTCGGGGTCGATCAGTCCGGCGGGAGGGTCGATGACGATGCGTCGCGCGGCGATATCGACAGTCGGGACGAAGAGTGCGATGAAAGGGACGAGGAGATCGCGCTCATCCGGGGTCTGGATCGCGAGCATGTCCTGACTCGGCAGGTGCACGACCTCGGTCACGACGCCGATGACGCTGCCATCGAGGCCTTCGACGGTGCATCCGGTGAGCGCGCTGTCGTAGAACTCCTCGGGGTCCTCAGGGGTCTCATCGGCGCCCCGCTCGACCTCCACGACGAACCCTCGAAGGGACTCGGCCGCGGTGCGGTCGAGTACGTCATCGATGGTGAGCAGGAGCCTGCCGGAATGCCAATGGATCCGATCGACGGTGAGCCGCCGATCGGATCCATGGACATAGAGCACGGTGCCGGGCGCGAAACGCTTGTCCGGCTCGTCGGTGCGCACTTCGACGGTCACCTCACCACGGATGCCGTGGGGGCGGCCGATGCGACCTACGACAACGCGCACGAGGGGGTGCGAAACTCGTCAGCGCTCGGCGGCATCGAGGAAATCGATGCGCACCCCGCGGCCGTCGTTGAGCGCAGTGATGACCGAGCGCAGTGCGGACGCCGTGCGCCCCGCCCTGCCGATGACCCGTCCCATGTCGTCGGGATTCACCCGGACATCAAGGCACTGACCACGGCGCTGGCTGCGCTCACTGACGGTCACGTCCTCGGGATGATCGACGATTCCGCGTACGAGATGGCCGAGGGCCTCCTCGAGCATCAGGCGACATCCGTGGGCTCGACGCCAGCCTCAGCGACCTCGACAGTCTCGGCTGCCACTGCAACCTCGACCGCTTCAACGGCCTCGACCGCTTCAACGGCCTCGACTGCTTCGACGGCCGCGACCGCCTCTGCTGCGTCTGCCTTCGGCGCCTCAGCCGGCACGTCGAGCTTCGGCTTCTTCGCCGGGCTCTTCGGCTCCTTCGCGGCCTCCTGCACGGCGGCTTCGAAGACGAGGACCTTGGCGATCTTGGGCTCGGCAACACGGAGCGTGCCCTCGGTTCCGGGCAGGCCCTTGAAGGTCTGCCAGTCACCGGTGACCTTGAGGATTGCCGTGACGGCCGACGTGGGCTGCGCGCCGACGCCGAGCCAGTACTGCGCCCGCTCAGAGTTCACCTTGATGATGCTCGGGTCGTTCATCGGCTGGTAGATGCCGATCTCCTCGATCGCACGGCCATTACGGGCGGTGCGAGCGTCGGCGACGACGATGCGGTACTGGGGCGCATGGATCTTGCCGATGCGCTTGAGCTTGATTTTTACGGCCACGGTGGGCGTATCTCCTGTTATCTGGGACGGTGCGCGCCATCCGTCGCGTGGGGACACGACATAGGGCGAAAACCTTGCGGGGTGCCGCGCCGGAGGGATAGAGGGCCAACCGGAACGGCAAATGCCCCCTCATCCTGCCAGACGCCGGGGGGTGATGAACACCAGTCCCCCCGAGCACGGGGATCAGCTCCCCCCGCGCAGCAGGATCAGCGCAGGATTCGGCAGGCTTGCGCAGCCCCGGCCACTAGCCGAGCAGGCGCTTGAGCTCGTCCGGCAGCTCGAGGGTCGTGAGGTCCTCCGCCGGCCCGGGGCCCCCGATTCCGAGCATCGAGCCGGGACCCGACGCGGCAGAAGCCGAAGCCGAAGCCGCCTCCGGCAGGCCAGCCTCCTGGTCTGCGCGCTTTGCCGGGTTGCCTGATCGTCCCTTCTTGGACTTGCCCTGCCCTTGCGACTTGCCCTTGGACTTCTTGCTCCCGCCGCCCATGCCCGGCATTCCGCCCATGCCCGGCATTCCCGGCATGCCCCCGCCGCGGCCCATCTGCTTCATCATCTTCTGCGCCTGGGCGAACCGATCGATGAGGCCGTTCACCTCGGTGACGGTCGTGCCCGCACCCTTGGCGATGCGCAGGCGCCGTGAGCCGTTGAGGATCTTCGGGTCCTTGCGCTCGCCCGGAGTCATCGACTGGATGATGGCGGCCACGCGGTCAAGGTCCTTGTCGTCGACCTGATCGAGTTGGGCCTTCATATCGCCCATTCCCGGCAGCATCCCGAGGATCTTTCCGAGCGAGCCCATCTTCTTCACGGCCTGCATCTGCTCGAGGAATTCGTCGAGCGTGAAGTCCTCGCCCTTCGCGACCTTCTTCGCCATGCGCTCGGTCTGCTCTGCGTCGAAGGCGCGCTCGGCCTGCTCGATGAGGGTGAGCATGTCGCCCATGTCGAGGATGCGGGATGCCATGCGGTCCGGGTGGAAGACCTCGAAGTCGGTGAGCTTCTCACCGACCGAGGCGAACAGGATCGGCTTGCCGGTGACGCCCTTGACCGAGAGCGCTGCGCCGCCGCGGGCGTCGCCGTCGAGCTTCGTCAGGACGATGCCATCGAATCCGACCGCCTGCATGAACTCCTCGGCGGTGCGAACGGCATCCTGCCCGATCATGGCATCGACGACGAACAGGGTCTCGTCGGGTTCGGCCGCGGCCTTGACCTCGCGCAGTTGCTGCATGAGCTCCGCATCGATGGCCAGGCGTCCGGCCGTGTCGACGATGACGACATCGTGCTGCTTTTGCACCGCGAAGGCTCGTGCGTCCCGCGTCACCCGCACGGGATCACCGACGCCGTTGCCCGGCTCCGGGGCGAAGATCGCGACTCCGGCACGCTCGGCCATGACTCTCAGCTGGTCCACCGCATTCGGACGCTGCAGGTCGGCGGCGACGAGCAAAGGGGCGTGACCTTGGCCCTTGAGCTGGAGCGCGAGCTTGCCTGCGAGCGTGGTCTTGCCAGCACCCTGGAGCCCGGCGAGGACGATGACGGTCGGTGGCTGCTTGGCCAGGCGGATCGGCCGCGCCTCGCCGCCGAGAATGGTGACGAGCTCCTCGTGGACGATCTTCACGATCTGCTGCGCCGGATTCAGCGCGCCTGACGCAGCAGCGGCGAGCGCCCGCTCCTTGACGACGGCCGTGAAGGCCCGAACGACCGGGACCGCCACATCGGCCTCGAGGAGGGCCGTTCGGATGTCGAGCACCGTTGCGTCGACATCGGCCTCGGAAAGACGGCCCTTGCCGCGCAGTCCCTTGAAGGTGCCGGCCAGCCGGTCTGAGAGGTTCGCGAACACGGGTTCAGGGTACTTGCTGCTCGAGCACTCTCGTCACCGTCACCTCAACTGCCGCCGCATGCTCCCTGGAGAGCGGCAGGCCGTCGAAGTCCACGAGGAAGAACACGTCGACCGCCTCCGAGCCCAGGGTGGCGACCTTGGCCCCCGTGATCCCAGCCCCGGCAGCCGACACCGCAGCGGCAATTCGGTGCAGGAGCCCTGATTCGTCGTGAGCCCGGACCTCGAGAATCGTCGCGCGGTTCGCCGCGTCGGTGATGACATCGACACGGGGTGCCGGCCGCGTGACAGCAGGCGCGCGCGCATACGCCGCGTCGCGCTCGACGAGCCGCGCCTGCACGTCGATGGCACCATCGAGCGCCCGCCGCAGGTCCTCGGCGAACTGGCCGACGCTCGGCGGATCGCCGAACATCGGCTGGACGGTCCAAACCTGGGCGGCGCGGTCGCCGACGGTGACGACTCGGGCTGCCCGAACCTGGAGTCGATGCAGCGAAAGCAGGCCCGCGACAGTGGCGAGCAGCCCCACTCGATCGGGCGCGGCGACCGTGACGTTGAAATGGTCCTCGTGCGGCTCCATGAGGACCACGACCCCGCCCTCGGCCAGGGCCGCCTGCTGCCCCTCAGTCAGTGTCGGCGCCTGCGGCGCAGGTCGCCCCGCGAGGACCTCATGGCAGCGGCGCGCGAGGTCATCGACGAGCCTGCTGCGCCAATCGCTCCAGGCGGCCGGACCGGTCGCGAGGGCGTCGGCCGTCGTGAGTGCGGTGAGCAATTCAAGGCACTCGACGCTGCCGATCCGCTCCGCGACCAGTGCCACGGTCGCAGGGTCATCGAGATCCCGCCTCGTCGCCGTCTCGACGAGGAGCAGGTGCTGCAGGACGAGGGTCACGATGATCGCCGCCTCCTCCTCGTCGAATCCCATCATCGGGGCCAAGGTCGCGCAGATTTCGGCGCCAACGACACTGTGGTCGCCTCCTCGGGCCTTGCCGATGTCGTGCAGCAGCGCTGCGACGAGGAGCAGGTCCGGACGGTCGACGGTTCGCGCGAGCGCACTGGCCTGCACGGCCGTCTCGACGAGATGGCGGTCGACGGTGAATCGGTGGACGGCATTGCGCTGCGGCGCCGAGCGCACGACCTCCCAGCCCGGCAGGATGCCCGCGATGATGCCCGCCTGGTCGAGCGCCTCCCACACGCCGATGGTCGAGGCGCCCGCGCCCAGGAGCGACACGAATGACTCCCGCGCAGACCGGGGCCAAGGGCGCGGGAGCGGCGCTCCTTCGTCCGCGAGCCGCTGGACCGTGATGGGGGCGAGCGGGAGACCCGCCTGAGCGGCCGCGGCAGCTGCTCTCAGTGCCAGCGTCGGGTCCCTCTCCGGGCGGGCGTCGGTTGCGAGGACCACCTCCCCCGCCTGCACCACGACTCCATCGGCGAGGGGGACGCGCTGGGCACCCGCCCGGTGCACCTGGCGCAGCGCGAATCGCGGCGCCTTGCCTGTCAGTCGGCTCACCCGGTGCCAGGTCGAGTCCGAGGCGTAGGCGATCGATCGGGCCGCGGCGTAGACCTGACGCAGCAGCGCATCGGCGTCCTGGAGCCCGAGTGCGGCAGCGACCTGCTCCTGCTCCTGGAGGCGGAGCACGTCGCTGGATCGGCCGCTCCCGGCATGAAGTGCCCACCGGACATCGAGGAGGAATTCAACGGCCTCCTCCCAGCCCGTATGCGGGATGTCCGTGATCCACGATGCGGCGACGGCCCGCAGGCAGGTGGCCTCGCGCAGGCCTCCGTACGCCTCCTTGAGGTCTGGCTCGAGCAGGGTCGCGAGCTCGCCGAATCGCTCGCGGCGCACGTCGACGAGCCCTCGAAGGTCCGGCATGCGCTTCGTCGACATCGAGCGCCAGTCGGAGAAGACGCTGTCCTTCAGCTGGCTTGCCACCGTCTCGTCACCGGCGACCACCCTGGCATCGAGCAGGCCGAGAAGGACCTTCATGTCCTCGCTCGCGAGCCTACGCGCCTCGCCGAGAGTACGGATGCTGTGATCGAGCCGCAGGCCGGAATCCCAGATGGGGTACCAGATCCGCTCGGCCGTGCGTGCGGCTCGCCGCGGATCGGTGCGGTGCAGCACGACGAGGTCGAGATCACTCCCGGGAGCGAGCTCCATTCGGCCATGACCGCCTACTGCGAGCAGGCACACGTCGGCGCCGCTGCCCTCAGCCGAGCGGAACAGGCCCCGGAGCCAGTCGTCGGTGACCATCGTCAACGCCGTGCGTCGCCCCGGTCCGATCGGGCCGGGGCGACGCACGAGTTCGCTGCGCGCATCGAGGAATGAGTCCATGATGGTTGGCGTCGCAGTTCGAAGGCCGCTAGAGGGCTTCTGCGCCACGCTCGCCGGTTCGAACCCGCACGACCGACTCGACGGGAACCATCCAGACCTTGCCGTCGCCGATCTTCCCCGTCTGGGCGGCACCGACGATCGCGTCGATCACTCCCTCGGCATCGGGATCGTCGACGAGGACTTCGACGCGCACCTTCGGCACGAGGTCGACCGTGTACTCCGCGCCCCGATAGACCTCCGTGTGGCCACGCTGGCGGCCGAAGCCTGAGGCCTCGGACACCGTGAGGCCGTGGATTCCCTTGGCCTCGAGGGCCGCCTTCACGTCCTCCAGCTTGAATGGCTTGATGATCGCGGTGATGAGCTTCATGACAACTCCTCCTGCTTGACTCGGGCTGCGTGTCCGACGCCGGCGAAGATCCCGCCGCCACCCGACTCTCCAAGGACATATGCCGACTCTGCGTGCTCGGCCAGGTCGATTCCGCTTACCTCCGCGTCCTCCGCGATCCTCAGGCCGATGGTCATCTTGATGAGGGTGCCGATGATGAAGGTCACGATGAGCGAGTAGAAGAGCACTGCGCCAGCGCCGATCGCCTGCTTGCCCAGTTGATCGGCCCCACCACCGTAGAGCAGGCCGTTCACCCCTGCAGGCGCTGCCTCAGTCGCGAGGAACCCGATGAGGAGCGTGCCGACCAGGCCGCCGACAAGATGCACGCCGACGACATCGAGCGAGTCGTCGTAGCCGAACTTGTACTTCAGTCCGACGGCGAGCGCGCACAGCGCACCGGCTATGGCGCCGATCGCGATTGCCCCGAGCGGGCTCACTGCCGAGCAGGCTGGGGTGATTGCGACGAGGCCCGCGACGACGCCTGAGGCCGCACCGAGGCTGGTGGCGTGCCCGTCGCGGATCCGCTCGGTCACGAGCCACGCGAGCCCGGCGGCGCACGTCGCGATGAAGGTGTTGAAGAACACCACCGAAGCCGAGTTGTCCGCCGCGATCTGGGATCCGGCATTGAACCCGAACCAGCCGAACCACAGCAGTCCGGCACCGATCATGACGAGCGTGAGGTTGTGCGGCTTCATCGAAGTCTTGGGCCAGCCGAGCCGACGTCCGAGGATGATCGCGAGGACGAGTGCAGCCGCGCCCGCATTGATGTGCACCGCGGTGCCACCGGCGAAGTCGATGACGCCGAGCTTGTAGATCCAGCCGCCCTCGTCGCCGTTGAGGTTGAACACCCAGTGCGCGACCGGGAAGTACACGATCGTCGCCCAGATGCCCGCGAACACGAGCCATGCGCTGAACTTCGTCCGATCCGCGACCGCGCCCGCGATGAGCCCGACGGTGAGGCACGCGAACATCGCCTGGAAGGCGACGAATGCCATGGCCGGCACGCCTGCCTCGGGATCATCGACCATGAGTCCCTCGAGCCCGAGGTACTGCGTCACATTGCCGAGCAGCCCGGCCTGGCCGTACGAGTCGCCGAAGGCCATCGAGTATCCGTAGATCACCCAAAGGATGCCGACGATGAAGAGCGCGCTCATGATCATCATGAGCATGTTGAGGACCGACTTCGAGCGGACCATGCCGCCGTAGAAGAAGGCCAAGCCCGGGATCATGAGCAGCACGAGCGCGGATGCGGTGAGCATCCACGCGGTGTTGCCCGTGTCTAGCGCGGATTCCATGTGAGTCTCCCTCTCGTAGGGGGTGTTCCCTGGGCACGAGGGTGGACGCATGACGTTTCCGCCGGATCGTCCCCGCGTTACTGGGCGATCACGCGGACGGCCGCCCGGTAACGTCCGTGTTACGAAGGGCGGGTCTTGCGCAGATCATTCCTTCAGGACTTCGACTCCTTCAGGACTTCGACTCCTTCAGGACTTCGACTCCTTCAGGACGTCGCCGTCAGCGGCGAGACGGCGACGTCAATTCGCCACGAGCGCGTCGACGAACTCGACCGGATCGAACGGCGCCAGGTCATCGGGGCCCTCGCCGAGCCCGACCAGCTTCACCGGGACGCCGAGTTCGCGCTGCACGGCAATGACGATGCCGCCCCGCGCAGTGCCGTCGAGCTTCGTCAGGACAATCCCCGTGACGTTGACCGACTCCGCAAAGACACGTGCCTGGACCAGGCCGTTCTGACCGGTGGTGGCATCAAGGACGAGGAGCACCTCGTCGACCGCTGACTGCTTCTCGATGACGCGCTTCACCTTGTCGAGCTCGTCCATGAGGCCCGCCTTGGTGTGGAGCCTGCCAGCCGTGTCGATCACCACGGTGTCCGCTCCGGACCGAACTCCGGCCGATACCGCGTCGAAGGCGACCGCTGCGGGATCGCCGCTCTCGGGGCCGCGAACGACGGTGGCGCCAACCCGGTCGCCCCACGTCTGGAGCTGGTCGGCGGCTGCCGCCCGGAAGGTGTCGGCTGCGCCGAGCACCACCGACCGGCCTTCGGCCACGAGGAGACGGGCCAGCTTCCCCGTGGTCGTCGTCTTGCCAGTTCCGTTCACGCCGACGATCATGAGGACGGCCGGCCGGCCGGCCGCCAAGGTGATGAGCTCGCGGTCCAGGTTCGGGTCGACGAGGCTCAGGAGGGCCGCGCGAAGGGCCTCCCGCACGTCGTCCGGGGATCGCGAACCGCCCTCGACCTTGAGCGTCGTGCGCAGCCGCTCGATGATCTCGTTCGTCGGGCCGACTCCGAGATCGGCGAGGAGGAGTGTCTCCTCGATCTCGTCCCAGGTCGCTGCATCGATCGAATCGCGACTGAGCAGCGCGAACAGGCCGTGGCCGATCGCGTTATTGGAGCGCGCCAGCCGCGCACGAAGGCGGTGAAGGCGACCGGCCGCCGGATCTGGGACCTCGACCTCGAGGAGCCCCATCTGGGGCGCAGTCGGCGAGGGCGACTCGGTCGGCTCGAGCAACTCGGTCAGGTCAGCCGCTGCGACCACTCCGGCTGGCGCGGGCCCTGACTCGACGGGGCGTCCTGAACCGCCGCGGCGCCGGACCGCCACGGCGGCAATGACAAGCACGAGGATGACCGCAACGGCGATCCCGGCATACACGAGGCTCGAGTCCATGGCGGACATCCTCTCAGGCGGTTGCGGCCTCGCGTAGCCGCTGGCCGATCACCTGGGTCACCCCGTCGCCCCGCATCGACACTCCGTAGAGCGCGTCGGCAATCTCCATCGTGCGCTTCTGGTGGGTGATGACGATGAGCTGCGAGGTCGAACGGAGCTCCTCGATGATGTCGATGAGCCGGCCGAGGTTGACGTCGTCGAGGGCGGCCTCGACCTCGTCGAGGACATAGAACGGGCTCGGCCGGGCCTTGAACAGGGCCACGAGGAAGGCAACGGCCGTGAGCGACCGCTCGCCTCCGGACAGGAGGGACAGTCGCTTCACCTTCTTGCCCGGTGGCCTGGCCTCGACATCGACGCCGGTGTTGAGCATGTCCGAGGGGTCGGTGAGGATGAGCCGGCCCTCCCCCCCCGGGAACAATCGGGCGAAGACGCCGGTGAACTCCCGCTCGATATCGCGATAGGCCTCGGTGAACACCTGCTCGACGCGACCGTCGACCTCCTTGACGATGTCAAGCAGGTCTTCGCGCGAGCGCTTCAGGTCATCGAGTTGCTCACTGAGGAACGTGTGGCGCTCCTCCATCGCGGTGAACTCCTCGAGCGCGAGGGGATTCACCCGTCCGAGCAGCGCAAGGCCCTTCTCGGCCTCCTTCAGCCGCTTGGCCTGCTCAGCCCGGACGTACGGATAGGGCTCGGGCTCGGGGGCGTCGGCCGGAACCTCGTCGCCCGGCGCCACCGGGCTTGGCGGAACGAGCTGGTCTGGCCCGTACTCCGCGATGAGGACGGCCGTATCGATACCGAAGTCCTCGAGGACCTTGTCCTGCACCTGCTCGATTCGCATGCGCTGCTCAGCACGGGCGACCTCGTCACGGTGCACGCTGTCCTTGAGCAGGTCGAGTTCGGCGCTCAGCTCACGGATCCGGCCGCGGACGACAACGAGGGTCGCATCGCGCTCCTTCGTGATCCGCTCAACCTCGAGTCGGGCGCGGCTCGCATCGGCCACGGACGCCTCGATGCGCGACAGCGCCACCCGTGATGCGATGAGGACGGCCTGGGCCACGACGAGCTCGCGCGCACGGCGTTCGCGACGCTCGACCGCCGCGACGCGGGCCTGCCGCTCCGCCTTCGCCGCGCGTTCGAGCTGCTCAGCGCGGATTCCGACCGCCGCGACGCGCTCCTCGCCCGTGCGCAGGGCCAGCCGGGCATCGACCTCACGCTGCCGGGACTCCTTCGCAACGTCTGCCAGCTCACCGCGCAGGTCCTGAAGGTCGCTCGCCTCAGGCTCGACCCGCGCCGCGTCCAGCCGCTGCTGGAGCTCTGCCACCGCAGCGTCGTCAGTCTCGCGAGCAGTCTGCGCCGCAACCAGCGCGAGGCCGAGCCGCTCGGCCTCTGCCGCAGCAGCACGGGCGATCTGGCCGAGCTGGCCGAGCTGCTCCGCGACGGCGGCCATCCGGGCATCGGACTCGTGCAGACGGGTGAGCGCGTTCTCGACTCGCTCGGCAGCCTGCCGCTGAGCCTCTTTCGCCGCGACGAGGTCGAACCTCGACCGTTCGACGGCATGGGTTGCGAGCTCCAGAGCGGCCTGCGTCTCGTCGTAGGCGGCCTTCACTTCGAGCAGGCTCGGCGCGCTCGTCGATCCTCCGTGGACGACGCCGTCGGCGAAGATGTCGCCCGCCTCTGTGACGAACACGAGGTCGGGGCGCTCCGCTTGGGCGCGGGCCACGTCGTCGAGGTCGCCGACGAGCACGCAGCGAGCGAGAAGCCGGTCAACGACCGGTCGGACGTCATCCTCACAGGTGACGGTCTCGCGAAGCCATCGACCGACGGTGACCTCGGCTCCAGGTCGCGTGACCGCGTCATCGACAGGGCTCAGGCCAGTCACGACAAGTGCGGCGCGGCCAGCGTCCTGCTCCTTGAGCAGCACCAACGACGAGACTGCGGCGTCGAACCCTCGCACGACGACGGCGTCGGCGATATCGCCGAGTGCGGCCGCGACCGCCGCCTGGGCGCCCGGCTCGATGTGGAGGAGGCTCGCAAGCGATCCGAGGACGCCGGAAAGCTGCTCCGCGGAGGATACGAGCACGGCGGCGGCATCCTTGCGGGAGAGTCCGAGCTCAAGTGCCCCGAGGCGGGCGCTCAACGCACCCCGTTCCCGCTCGTTCACAGACTCGGCGGTGCGCAGTTCCTCGACCGCTGCATCGGCGAGCTCGAGCAGGCTGCTTGCGTGCTCATACTCGTCGTCGAGGCCCAGCTCGCCCTCGTCGAGGCCAGCCACCTGCACCTCGATCGACTGGAACTCCGCCTGCGCTGCATCGCCACGCTGACGCGCCTCGGCGACGGAGGCCACGAGCCGTTCGATTTCATTGGACCTGGTCTCGAGCCGCGATCTCGCCGCATTGACCTGCCCGGTGACCTTTGCCAGCCCCTCGCGGCGGTCAGCGGCCGCCCGCTCCGCATCGGCGATCCGGCGCTCCTCGAGCGCCGCCGCCTGCTCAGCAGCGTGACGGGCAGCCTCCGATGCCGACAGGGCCTCACGGGCCACCTCGACCTCGCGACCGAGCTCGAACTCCTGCTCACGCAGGCCGCGCGCCTCGGTCTCGATCTGCTCGGGGTCGCGGCCGGAGGACTCCTCCTCGGGCTCGGGCTGCAGATGACGGGTTCGCTCAGCGCCGACCTGGACGAGGCCATTGAACCGCTCACGCAGTCCGCTGAGCGCGAACCACGTGTTCTGCGCATCAGCAACCCTCGGAGCATCGAGCTCGACAGCCGCCTCGGCCTCGGCCTCCTGTGATCGCAGCCCCGCAAGCAGGCC